>NZ_BPLI01000054.1:0-73678 GCF_019656175.1 Bacillus sp. BML-BC051 | reverse complement strand
TCTTTGCTTTCGCTGAATTTGGAGGTGGGGGTCTTACTGCCCATTAAAGCGGGATAAAGGGAGGAATAATCAATGAAAGATGAAATGAAAGTATTTCAATGGTTAAAAGAACAGAATGCTCCTTTTGGAATTCAACTGCAAATTTTACAAGCATTTCAACTGTATCAAGTTATTGTTGAAATGGATAAAAAGTTAATGATGTATGAGGAGAGAGAGTATAGGGAGAGAATGTAATCTCATCCCTGTAGTATTACTTTCAGTTGTTCTGTACCCGCTAGGAATTCAAGTTCATCCTTTGTTTCAAAGTTATAAACAATATTATGTAGTAAAGGGCTGTATTGATAAAAACTCGTGATGCGGTGAATGAGTAATGGGTCATGGTGAGAAATAAGTGTGCTGTATTGTTCATATACAGATGTGGTAAAATCATGTCCGAAATCATAATATAGCCCAGCAAAATCAAAAGCAGGATCGCCAATTTGAGCATCACCAAAATCGATAATCCCTGAAATATTTTTGTTCTGCTTATTAAATAAAATGTGATGATGTGTAAAATCAGCGTGAATAATTGTATTTTGAAAAGTGGTTGTATCGATAAAAGTAAAGAAATTCTCGAATAACCGATTTAAAGATGATTTCTGTAACGAAGTAAGACTATTAGTAACATACTGATTTAACTTAGTTTGTAGCTCTTTCCAGTAGGTAAGTGTTTTTTCAACAGGGAGTCCTAACGTTGTACCTTGTTTTAAAGGAATACTATGTAGGGTTGCAAGGAAGGTAGCTAATTGTGTAATAAGTGCTTTCCGTTCTTGTTTTTCTAGTGTAGTAACTATTTCTGTTTTTAACGGTTCACCATGAATGAGAGTATAGTAACTGCAAAGCGGAATAGTATCAGTATCCTTTTTATAGAATAGGTGGTACTTTGGAACCTCAATTTCATGTAGTGAATAAGAGAGAAGTGTGCATAGTTCTTTTTCTAACGGAATGCGCATTGCATATTCCTGTTTTCGAGGGAACCGAAACAGTAGCTCATCATTTACGATAACCGCTACATTATCCCACCCTTCTTCATTTTGTTTAAAGGAATGTATAGAAAGATTAGGCAAGGCTTCTTTTATATATTGTTTGTATGTGTCCATAATTGTTCCTCGTTTCTAAGTTAACTTATTCTAGTCTATGATATCAGAATTTTCTTTCTATATGTTAAAATATAACTATCATTATGAAGAGGGAGCGGGATTGTTATGAAGAAAAGAATACTAATTACTTCTTTATGTATCGCTTTTGGATTGTTTTGGTCATATAAAGAGGAGGTTTTTGCTAGCTATAAACCGATTAATCAGTACGGATTAAATAAGGGATTACAGAACAAAAGTATAGAAACTTTAACTCATAATGAAATGAAAAAGGTAGGAGAACATTTTGTGACAGAGCAACTATCAGTGTTTGAGTTTATTAATAAAGAAGATGTGAAACGAAAAGGTGAAGAAATATTTTTAAATAGAGGATATGACCAATTAATAGAAAATTATTATCCAAATCGTTTTCGAGATTTAGAGTATAAATTTATAAACGAGGACATACGTGAAGTGACGGATGAAAGCTTTCTCTATCAAACTGTAGCGTACGTTGCGGGTACTGAGAATGGTAAGAGAAGCGAAATGAAATTGAATTATGAAATGAAAATTGTAAAGGTTAATAATATATTTAAGGTGTTAGAACAAAAGCAGTATGTACAATAAATTGAAACATAAATGAGTGCCACAAATAGCCGATAAAAAAAATCCCCCAGTTCTTTGAGGGATTTTAAAGGTTTTCATTTTGTTGTCCAAGTTCTTTTTGAGCAATGTATAAATTTCCTTGTTCGACTTGTTTCTGAGTAAGAACAGAATCACCTACATATCCTTTTTCTGTTTTTACAGTTCTTTTCGACCGATTGGAATTTTGTTTCTTCATATAATATGTCACCTTTCCTTAAAAATAAACAAAAATGATAAGCACAAGTAGTACTGCAGCGAAAATGGTAATACCCATTAAAAAAGAAGTGTTTTTATTTTTAGGTGGCTTATGTACATCTTGTCGATATCCAGGTGAAATTTCAGGGGCGAATTCTTCATCGAATGATTGCTTTTTTTCTTTTTCGTCCATATGTATCCACCTTTCTTTTTCATTATGTTATACGTTCAAAGAAAAAATATGCATAAAGAAAACCGCCCCTCTATCGTGAGCGGTGGTTTTTTGTTGTATATTTTCTTTGAACTTGAAAGAGACGGACAAGAAGGAAGATAGCACCAAATGCTAGACCGATAATAAGACCAATCCAATATCCTTTTGCTGCCCAGTCAGTATACGTTGCTAATATGTAACCGAGAGGGAGGCCTATTACCCAATAAGCGATTAATGTCATAATTAAGGAAACATTTACGTCTTTATAACCACGTAGTGCCCCTTGTACAGGAGTTGCAATTGCATCTGAAATTTGAAATAAAATCGCAAATATAAGAAATTCTTTTGCTAAATGATGAACTTGTATATCTGTCGTATAAATAGAAGCAATTTCATCATCAAAGAAGTAGAGAAGAATTGAATATAATAGGGCAAATGCAAGTGCTAAGCCAATCCCGATAAATCCATATTGTTTTGCGTTATTATATCGTTTCGCTCCAACTTCGAATCCAACAGCGATGGTCATTGCCATTGCTAAACTTAAAGGAGTCATATATAACAAGGAAGCGAAGTTCATAGCTGCTTGATGAGCTGCGATTGTTGTCGTACTAAAGTTACTCATCATAAGTGTTACTGCAGCAAAAATACTCGTTTCAAAAAAGATAGCAAATCCGATAGGGACGCCAAGTTGTAAGAACTCCTTCCAACTCGAAAGAGAAGGACGATATAATTGTTTAAAGATATGGAAAGATGCGAAAGGCTCTTTCGTACGAATAATAATAACGGTAATAATTAAAATGCACCAATAGGTTGCTGCAGAAGCAATTGCTGCTCCGACACCACCGAGTTTTGGGAAACCGAAATGACCGAAAATTAATACATAATTTAATACTACGTTAATTGGTAATGATAGTAATGTAATAATCATCGTTGTGCGAGTTTTTCCTAATGCATCAATAAATCCACGTAAAACAGTGTAAGTAAATAAAGGGATAATTCCAATTGCGATAATACTTAAAAATTGTGCCGCAATACGTTCCACAGGTTCTTCCAGGCGCATGCCGTTTAAAATAGGTGAAACAGCGAAGAAACCGATAAGGATGACCACGAAACTAGCACAAATTGCTAAATATACTGCTTGTATGACAACTTGGGGAACATCCTCTTTTTTCTTTGATCCAACGAGCTGAGCAACAATTGGAGTAGTAGCCATCAAAATTCCTGTTAATCCGGTACTAACGGGAAGCCATATACTTGTTCCGATAGCAACACCCGCTAAATCAATAGGACTTGCGTGCCCTGACATTGTCGTATCAAAAAAGCTCATTGCAAATAATGACATTTGTGTTACGAAAATCGGGAAAAATAGTAATACAAATTGCTTTAATTTTTGTGAGAATGAATTAGTTTCTTTCATAAAAGCCCCTTTCCGCATAAAAACAAACCCTCACTATCATACAATTTAATTAAAAAATAGAAAAGAAATACGCGCCTAGAACATATGGAATCAATAAAAAAAGGATGCACTTTGAAAAGGGATAAGGTATTATGATAAGGTGTGAAAAATTACATATTCGTTATTAAGGAGGCACTACTCGTGGCTGATTGGTTAATTGGAATAATCATGGGCGCTGTTGAAGGTTTAACAGAGTTTTTACCAGTTTCATCAACAGGACATATGATTTTAACAGGTCATTTACTTGGATTTGACGATGAGAGAGCGAAAGTTTTCGAAGTTGTTATTCAATTGGGATCGATTTTAGCGGTTGTTGTTATATTTTGGAAGCGTCTATGGTCTTTAGTAGGTATAGGGAAAGTAACAGACGGACCATCGTTAAATTTATTACATATTATTATCGGGATGATTCCTGCCGGCGTACTTGGCGTATTGTTCCATAGTGCGATTAAAGAAGTTTTATTTGGGCCAGGCCCAGTTGTCATTAGCTTAGTGGCTGGTGGTATTTTAATGATTGTTGCTGAAAAGTTTTCGAAACCAAGTACAGCAAGAACATTAGATGAAATCACATATAAGCAAGCATTTACAATTGGAATGTTCCAATGTTTAGCGCTTTGGCCAGGATTTTCTCGTTCTGGATCTACAATAAGTGGTGGTTTATTAGCTCGCGTTTCGCATACAGCGGCGGCTGAATATACATTCATTTTAGCAGTACCAATGATGGTAGCTGCAAGTGGTTTAGATTTAATTAAAAGCTGGGATATATTAAGTACGGCTGATATCCCATTATTTGCAACAGGATTCATTACAGCGTTCGTTGTTGCGATGCTTGCAATTGTTTCATTCTTAAAATTATTAGCTCGTGTAAAACTAACACCGTTCGCTTACTACCGTTTCATTTTAGCTGCGGTATTCTATTTCTTCATTATGTAATAAAAAAACTGCCGAGTTCGGCAGTTTTTTTATTTTACTACTTTTTCCATCATGCTTTCCATTACATGTTCCCAAAGAGCAGTATCATCAGCTAATGTGGCACGGAAATTAGCGTACATTTCTTTTTGTTTTTCTTCAAATGTTGGATCTTCTTTTTCAGGCAATGTAGCGCGCATTGAAGTTACTAATTCTTGTACTTTCGGAGCGCGTGGTCCCCAAACGGCTTGTTCATTTCCATCTTTATCAATGAAAATAAAGATTGGAATGGCACGTGCTGTTCCATTTGTTAAATATTGATCCATTAATTCTAAGTTTTCATCGCGAATTAATAATCTCATATCAATATTTGCAACTTCAGAAATTCGTTTCATAACAGGTACGCATAAAAGAGCGTCACCACACCAATCAGCTGTTAATACGATAACACGCCAGCCATCATTTTGGCGTTCTTCTAATACAGGAAGTAATTCATTTGGAATTAAAAAGTTATTGTAAATGTGTAGTAACTCGTATTGATTTACTTTCATTTCATTCACATATGTATCAAAGGACATACCTTTATCAGCCCATTGTTGCAAGTTCATAAGTAACACCTCTTTAGTATGATTTGTTTTCATTGTACCAATTTTTATATAGAAAAGCTTGTATTCTTACTCTTTCTTGTGGCTTAATAATTTATTTAATAGGAAAAAGAATAGTACGACACATAATTCAGCAATGTTGGACAGTTGTACGTTCTCTATCCAATCGTCGGCAGTATGAATGACGAACCAATCTAACGTAATTTCAATGATTGCAAAAAGCGTAATAGCCAGCCAATTTGGCATGTTTTTCGTCATTGGATATAGCAACGCCTTGAGGAAACCGAAGAGAAAGAATGTAATACCGTCTAAGAAAGTGATTAATAAAAAAAATAGAAGTAAAGCAGTTCGTGATCTATACTCAATACCTGTAATATGAAAGATTCCTACATATACAAAGAATATAAATGCAAAAAATATAATGAGAAGCAGAATAACAAAACCAATAATCATAGTCTTATCTTTTAGATTGAGATTAGAAAATTCGTCTTCTTCACTCATTACCCCATCTCCTTTTTCTGGAAAATTAATTTTATTGTATCATGGAATATCTATTAAAAAACTACGAATTATGGGAAAATAAGGTGACAAAAAGTAAGATTTCATGTAAAATTATTAATAAGGTTTTTATTTAACTAAATGAAATAAAAGGGGCTGTCAAAGTTGTCTCAAAATCGAGAGCAATTAATGGAAGAACTATCGACAAATGTTTTTGCTATGTTCCGCACGTTGCGTAATGATATTGGAAAAATATTTGGTGGTTACATACCGTGGAATGAGTTCATCGTCCTTAGAATATTGAACCGTACGAATAAAGAAATGGTATCACGTGTAGCTAACGAATTAAATGTATCGAATAGTCATATTACAGCTGTTACAGAAAAATTAATTAATAAAGGTTTTGTAACCCGTTCACGTTCTACATCAGATCGCAGAGTTGTATATTTAGAGATTACAGAGCAAGGAAAAGATTTGGTTGCGAAAATGGAAGGTGAGAAAAAGAAATATTTACAAGAAAGATTCTCTGCACTTTCAGAAGAAGAAATGAATATAATGATATCTATTTCTAAAAAACTTATTTAATTCATTACAAGTAAGAAAACGCTTACGTAGAAAAGAAGAAGACCTTCCTTATATGAGGAAGGTCTTCTTTCTTATGTAAAAGATTATAAAAAAGAAAATATGTAACATACTACTAGTAAAGGAAGGGGGCAGAAATATGACAAATCGAAATGGTAGTAAAGGGAGCGGAAATCAAGGCTCACCAGAATCAGGGCAATTTCAGCAAGAGTTTAGTGCGGAATTTGAGACTGGTAATGATAACAAAGGGAAAGAATATCGTTCGAAAAAAGGAAGTAAATCAAAAAAGGAGTGAATCTTTTCACTCCTTTTTTGATTTAAGATGCTGCAGATTGATCCGTATTATATTTTTCTTCTGATTTTGCGACAATCATTGCGCAAATTGCATCACCAGAAATATTTACAGCTGTTCGTGACATATCTAGAATGCGGTCAATACCGATAATTAAGGCAATACCTTCTACTGGTAGATTTACTTGATTTAATACCATCGTAAGCATTACAAGTCCAACACCTGGTACACCGGCAGTACCGATACTAGCTAGTACAGCAGTTAATACGACGACAGCTAATTGGGAAATAGTCAGCTCAACACCGTATACTTGAGCAATAAACACAGTTGCTACACCTTGCATAATGGCAGTACCATCCATATTGATAGTTGCACCTAGTGGTTGTACAAAAGAACTTATCGCTTTTGGAACGCCAAGTTTTTCTTGTGCTGTTTTCATCGCAAACGGAAGAGATGCATTAGAGCTAGATGTACTAAATCCAATTGCCATTACTGGTCCGAAATGTTTAAAGAAACGGACAATGCTTTCTTTTGCTAATACCTTTAATAATCCACCATAGACGAAGACGCCGTGAATAATAAGTACTAGCATAACGACAATCATATACTTGAACATCGCAGCGACGCCAGCAAGACCCATTTTACCAACGGACGAAGCAAGCAACCCGAATGTTCCAATTGGAGCTAATTTCATAACGAGATTAACAAGATACATCATTAATTCGTTGCCCTGTTCAAGTAATGAATGAATACCTTGGACACGTTTTCCTAAAATAGCTATACCGAGTCCGATTAATACGGCAAAGGCAATAATTTGTAACATGTTTCCATCAGCCATCGCTTTTGCTGGGTTATCTGGTACGATATTTAGCAAAGTATCGACGAAAGATGTTTCGGTTTTTGCACCTTCATATTTAAGCCCTTCGGTTTTAAAGTTTCCGCCAGAGCCTGGTTGTATAATAAGTGCGAATGTAACTGCAATGGAAATCGCAACGGCTGTAGTTACAAGAAAGAATGAAATTGATTTTAAGCCGATTCTTCCAAGTTGCTTCGGGTCTCCAAGCCCAGCAGCTCCAAGCACGATAGATATAAATACAACGGGAACAACTAGCATTTTAATGAGGCGAATAAATAATTGACCAAGTGGATTGAACACATATTGATTTAATGGTTCAAAAATGGATGGCGCAGCTAAATTTAAAGTGAGTCCGACAACTAAACCGAGAAATAATGCAATTAAAATTGCTTTTGTTTGTTTCAATATAACCCCCCCTTATTTTTGTGAAATTACTTTCTACATTAATTGTACCGAAAAACTACCTAATTTGACAATATTTTCTGAATATTTTGTATAGAAATATCTATTTAAATATAGATTGTTTTTACTAAAGTAAGCAAAAAAGTTGGGAAATCTAGTTAAAAAACAAAATAGACCATCACATAGGATGGTCTAGGGAAGGGGACAATTTATGTCAATTTAATTAGGGATGGAAGTTGTTCAAGACACTGGGGAATGTCTTATAAATTAGGGAGGAACAACTTCGATATATATACTATAAAAGGTGGATGTGACCAGGGTGTGAACATAGAGTGAAAGAGAGAGGGAATTTTAAATAGAAGCTAGAGTAAACAAAAAATAAGACCATCACATAAGAGATGGTCAAGGAAGGGGACAATTTATGTCAATTTAATTAGGGATGGAAGTTGTTCAAGACACTGGGGAATGTCTTATAAATTAGGGAGGAACAACTTCGATACATATACTATAAAAGGTGGATGTGACCCTGATGTGAACATAGAGTGAAAGAGAGAGGGAGTTTTCCATAAAAAATAAAGTAAACAAAAAATAAGACCATCGAAAATGATGGCCTAAGGAAGGGGACAATTTATGTCAATTTAATTAGGGATGGAAAGCTGTTCAAGACACTGGGGAATGTCTTATAAATTAGGGAGGAACAGCTCCGATACATATACTATAAAAGGTTGATGTGACCAGGGTGTGAACATAGAGTGAAAGGTATGAGAATTTGAGAAATGATAGATATGAAGTTGTTGCTGTAAGAGTTATAGAGTAAAGAAAGAGAATAGAAGGTTTCATTTATAAGAGGAAATGAAATGCGAATATAAATAAAAGTTGAAAACTATGAAAAAAAGGATTATGCTCAACTATATTATAAGAGTATAAGGTTTATCCCGCTATGTAAGGTTTCTTATAAGCCTTTAGTTATGAGGGGGAAAAGGGAGTTAGTGAATATGGAAGTAACAAAAAGACAAGGGCTGTATAATCGTTTTATACGATTAAATCCACCACAAATATTAGCATTAGGTTTTTTCTGCTTAATTGTGGTTGGCGGTTTGTTATTAAAGTTACCATTCGCAACGAAAGTACATATTAGTTGGGTAGATGCTTTCTTTACGGCAACGTCAGCAGCAACTGTAACAGGATTAGGAGTAGTAGATACCGCAAGTACATTTACGATGTTTGGCGAAATTGTAATTATGTTTTTAATTCAAACAGGTGGTCTAGGTCTTATGACGATTGCCATTTTAATTGTTTGGGTATTAGGCAAAAAAATCGGATTACGCCATCGGTTATTAATTGGGGAGGCATTTAATCAGACGAATATAGGTGGTCTCGTAAAATTAGTAAAACGTGTCTTTATATTTTCAATTTGTATTGAGTTGATTGGAGTTATCTTTTTATCATTTCGCTTTATTCCAGAGTTTGGCTTTGGAAAAGGTATATATTATAGTGTTTTTCACGTAATCGCATCTTATAATAATGCCGGATTTGCACTATGGCCAGATAATTTAACGAGGTATGTAGGAGATCCTATTATTAATATTGGGATCTGCTCTTTAATCGTAATAGGGGGTCTCGGTTTTACTGTATTAATTGATATATGGTATAGCCGTAGTTTTCGAAAATTATCGCTTCATTCCAAAATTATGATTGTTGGAACAGTAGCGCTAAATGTGATAGCGATGATTGTGATTTTTGTATTGGAATATAATAATGTGAAGACGTTAGGGAATTTACCTTTAAATGAAAAGTTATGGGCTTCTTTTTTCCAAGGCATTACTCCTCGTACTGCTGGATTTAATACAGTTGACTACGGGGGGATGGAAGAATCATCTATATTATTTACGATGGTTTTAATGTTTATTGGTGCAGGAAGTGTATCAACAGGTGGAGGGATTAAATTAACAACGTTTGTTATTTTAGTTACATCTGTCCTTTCTTTCTTTAGAAAGAAAGAGGAAATTGTATTATTTCAGCGCACAATAAAAATGTCGACAGTAACGAGAGCGTTAGCGATTGCTGTTGCCAGTCAAATTCTCATTTTTGCAGCAGTATTTGTATTAATGCTAACAGAAAACTTCAGTTTTATTCAGTTACTATTTGAAACAATTTCAGCATTTGGTACAGTAGGATTAACGATGGGGATTACTGCAAAGTTATCAGCGTTTGGAAAATGTATTATTATGTTTGTTATGTTTTGCGGATTAATTGGACCGTTAACACTTGTCTTTTCTTTAGCGCGACCAGCAAAACAAAAAATTAAGTATCCATCGGAAGATGTATTTACAGGATAAGGTATCCCGCATAAGCGAGATACCTTTTTCTTTTTAAAAAAGGGAGAACAATAATCCGATAAGCGCTACTCGGAATAAAATTGCGATGAGTGCTGCAATTCCGCCGACTATCGCAGCGATACCACCAGTTACAGTAGCTCCGCGATTATAAGCGTAAATACCTAGTAATACAGAAACAAGGCCAAATAATGTTGGGAAGGTAAAGAGTGATAAGATAGATAAGGCAAGAGCGATAAAGCCAGCAGTTGATCCAGCGGCAGACGATCTCACATCATCTTTATGATCCTTCTCATCGTAATCATAATCAATGCGCTGTGGTGCAACTTCAGCTGCATATTCTTCTTTATAGTCACTATAATCACTATCTATTCTATCTCTTTTTTTGTACTCATCAAATTTCTCAGTCAAAGTCATGACTCCTTTCATAACAAGGTTCAATAGTAGTATGTATCTCTTTTTCCTTTTTATCCGAGTATGTACAGGGAGTCATATCCATTTAAAAAGTGGAGATTGTTTTTTTGAAATAGTAAAAGTTAGTATGACTTCCTCTATTTTGGAAAGTATAAAAAAGAATAATGAGGAAAGGGTGCAATACATAATGGAACATCCAATTGAAAATTTAATGAAAACAGCAATGACAAATTTAAAAGAGATGGTAGATGTAAATACAATTGTTGGCAGCCCGGTTTCAACAGCTGACGGAAATGTAGTATTAACAGTATCTCAAGTAGCTTTCGGTTTTGGAGCTGGCGGAAGTGATTTTAAAGGTGATTTTATTTCCGAAAAACATAAGAACGGACAAGGGCAACATAAAGAGCACAAACAAAGTCATCCATTTGGAGGCGGGAGCGGGGCTGGGGTTTCTATTAGCCCGGTTGCTTTTTTAGTAGTTGGTTCTAACGGTGTGCAAGTATTGCACCTCAATAGTAGTACACATTTAATTGAGAAGGCTTTAAATACTGTACCAAGCACCGTAGATAAATTTGTAAATAATCGTCAAAAGTGAACTTGCATTTTTTAGGAATTATGATATATTAGAACAAGTGTGCTTTAGGATGATCGGAATAAATGAACTGTAAATATATATGATGTGTGGAATAAGGGAGAGGAATTTATGATTAATATCAAAAACTTAGTAGTTGGTTTATGTATGTTAGTAAGTGGCTTTGTTGTATATGTAATAAAAGAAAAAGCTCCATTCTAAAACAGACAAACCGTTACTGTCTGTTTTTAATTTATAAAAAATGTTGACAACTTATTGTATTGATGTTAGAATTTTAATTCGTGTCTCGGTTACAGCTAGTGTAAAGTAAATAAATCTTATAAATATAATACGAAAAGTTTGCGAAAGATCGGGTAATCTTACCAACAACTTTTGTGAATAAACCCTATAAATTATAATTGTAGGCTTTATAGGTATACTAGTGAATCAAGGAGCGGTCAGTGGAACCGTAATGATGAGAGAGAGGTAGGGCTTTCATCCAGTATATGTTACTTTCCCGTTAGGTGAATATAAAAAAGAGGACTCCTTTTCAAAAGGAGTCCTCTTTCTTTTTGTAAAATAAATTTAAATACGGCTCTCAACTTGCTGACAAATTTCATCCGTTGTTAAACCATGAGCTGTAATTACCGATCCTTTAATTGATGTATCTGCAATCCCCATCATATTGGAATCTTGCCCAGTTACCACACAACAATCGCAGCCTTGTGCATCCTGTTCAGAGTTAAGGGTAACAACTTCATATCCTTGTTGCTGAAGAGCTTGCTGAACATCTGTTAATGAATTTTCAACACCGATTCTAGCCATAATTCTCACCTCCTACCATCTAGTTACTAGTATGCTCAAGTACATCGCATATATTTATGCAAAGATGGTAGGAAACATATATTTATTTGCTATTTACGGTTAGTTTGATTAAATTATCACTTTATCCCGCTTTAATGGGCAAAGTCCGATTGGTGAGGGCCAATAATCAGTGGGGGATGAAGAAACCCCCACTGATTAAAGCTTCACTTTATTTAGTCGTTATATACACCAGTAAGCATTTGACTTACGAATTGATCGTTTAAAGTATCTTGGGCGGAAGAAGTATTTGAATGAATGTCGATTGAAGCAATAAAATTATTATGTTCTTTATTATTTGGTTCTACCTCTACATAATTATCGAATTTACAAAAACCTTTCGTATCCATTAGATCAAATAGTTGAAGCATTTCTACTACCTCTTGTCTCGTTCCTTTAATTTGTACACACGCCATATTGATATCCTCCTTCATTTTGACAAATTGTTTTTTAAAAATAGGATTATGATTGCGAGATGAAAAATATGAATGTTATTTTTAGACAGCGTTATTTTTATTATTTTCCCCCTTTTTCAGCAAAAGTCGTTGTATATTCCCGAATTTATAAAAACGGACGTCCGTTTATTGAATACAATAGATTCGTATCAATTGATGAAAATCCTTCTTTTAAACAAATATTTTTTTTAGTGGAATTTGGCGAAAAAAATTTTTGACTTTTTGTAAACGTTAACAATGTTGTTAAATCAATATAATCAAAGATGTACGTACGATTAAAAATTATAAATTTTCTAAAAATTTACTTGATTTATTTAGAAAGGAGAGTAAACTAGGAAACAATAAAAAATTCATAGAACATAGGAGGCGCTTTCCAGTGAATGAGCAATGGATTTTCTTAAATGGAGAATTTGTTCCAAAAGACGAAGCAAAAGTTTCAGTATATGATCATGGTTATTTATATGGAGATGGAGTATTTGAAGGAATTAGAGTTTATAGCGGTAATGTTTTCCGTTTGAGAGAGCATCTTGTCCGGTTATATGAATCAGCAAAATCCATCATGTTAGAAATTCCATATTCTTTAGATGAAGTAACGAATATTGTTGTTGAGACGATTCGACAAAATAAATTATCTAATGGATACATTCGCCTTGTTGTATCGAGAGGTGCAGGAAATCTTGGATTAGATCCTGATTCTTGTAAGAAACCGAATGTAGTCGTAATTGCAGAACAACTATCTTTATTCCCACAAGAATATTATGAAAAAGGGATTCCAGTTGTAACAGTTGCAACGCGCCGAAACCGTCCAGATGTTTTGTCGCCTCAAGTAAAATCACTAAATTACTTAAACAATATTTTAGTTCGTATTGAAGCGAAATTAGCTGGAGTACAAGAAGCACTTATGTTAAATGATCAAGGATACGTAGCTGAAGGCTCAGGAGATAACGTGTTTATTGTAAAAGGAAATAAATTAATTACACCACCAAGTTCTGCTGGAGCGTTAGAAGGTATTACACGAAACGCTATTTTAGAAATCGGTGAAAAACTTGGATATGACGTTAGAGAAGAATTATTTACAAGACATGATGTATATGTAGCTGATGAAGTATTTTTAACAGGAACGGCTGCTGAAGTAATTGCTGTTACGACAGTAGATGGTAGAACGATTGGTTTAGGGCAAACAGGTCCACATACGAATCGTTTATTAGAAGAATTCCGAAAGTTAGTTATAGAAGATGGAGAGAAAATTTACGAAGAAAATAAAGTTGGATAACAACTTTTTATAACATAAGAAAGCGTTGAGAGGGAGGAGTAGTTGATTGTGAAGCCTCACAGAGAGTCGGTGGTTGCTGAAAACCGATGGTTCACGTCGACGAACATCGCCCTTGAGTGCTAAGCTGAAGCATTTGTCTAGGCTTAGACGGTAGCTCCGTTATTAGCTAGACTCATTAATGGGTCACTGAGGCAAGAGTATTCTTGCGAAGAAGGGTGGTACCGCGAAATCTTTCGTCCCTTCAGCACATAGCTGGAGTGTGGACGTAGGATTTTTTTTATTGATAAAAGTTTTCAAAAAGGGGGCTTATAAAAACAATGTCTTCAAAAACGGAAGAGAAACTGGCAACTGGTGCACAGCTATTGTTAGAAGCGCTAGAAAAGGAAGGAGTAAAAGTGATTTTCGGTTATCCTGGTGGTGCTGTTTTACCTCTTTATGATGCACTCTATGACTGTGAAATTCCGCATATTTTAACAAGGCATGAGCAAGGTGCTATTCACGCCGCTGAAGGGTATGCCAGAATTACTGGTAATCCAGGGGTTGTCATTGCAACGAGTGGACCAGGTGCTACAAATGTTATTACAGGTCTTGCAGATGCCATGATTGATTCTTTACCACTTGTTGTATTTACAGGGCAAGTAGCAACAACGTTAATTGGAAGTGATGCTTTCCAAGAAGCGGATATTATGGGGCTTACGATGCCGGTGACAAAGCATAACTATCAAGTGCGAAAAGCTTCAGATTTACCTCGAATTATTAAAGAAGCATTTCATATTGCTAGAACAGGAAGACCAGGCCCAGTCGTTATTGACCTTCCGAAAGATATGGTGGTAGAGCAAGGGGAACGATGTAATGACGTACAAATGGATTTACCAGGATACAACCCGAATTATGAACCGAATCTACTCCAAATAAACAAATTATTACAGGCAATTAGTGCCGCAAGTAAGCCGTTAATTTTAGCTGGAGCAGGTGTATTGCATGCGAAAGCATCAAAAGAGTTAACAAGTTTTGCTCGTAAATATGAAATCCCAGTTGTGCATACTTTACTTGGTCTTGGAGGCTTTCCGCCAGATGATGAACTTTTTCTGGGAATGGGAGGAATGCATGGTTCATACACAGCCAATATGGCGTTATATGAATGCGACTTACTTATTAATATAGGTGCAAGATTCGATGATCGGCTTACTGGAAATTTAGCTTATTTTGCTAAAGAGGCGACTGTTGCGCATATCGATATTGATCCAGCAGAAATCGGAAAAAATGTGCCGACTGAAATTCCTATTGTTGCAAGTGCTAAGCTAGCGTTGGAAGTATTACTTCAACCGGAAGGAGGGAAAGAAAATCATCATAATTGGCTTTCCTTATTAAAGAATAGAAAAGAAAAATATCCACTATCTTATAAACGGAATTCGGAAAGTATTAAGCCTCAATACGCAATTGATATGTTATATGAACTTACGAAAGGAGAAGCGATTGTAACAACAGATGTTGGGCAACATCAAATGTGGGCCGCACAATATTATCCGCTGAAAAACCCAGATAAATGGGTAACTTCTGGAGGATTAGGAACGATGGGCTTCGGATTTCCAGCAGCAATTGGGGCACAAATTGCAAAGCCTGATGAACTAGTTATCGCAATTGTCGGTGACGCTGGCTTTCAAATGACGCTGCAAGAATTAAGTGTGTTAAAAGAACACTCCTTACCTGTTAAAGTGTTTATTTTAAATAATGAAGCTTTAGGAATGGTAAGACAATGGCAAGATGAATTTTATAACAAAAGATATTCGCACTCTTTACTATCGTGTCAACCAGATTTCGTCGCTCTTGCGAATGCGTATGGCATAAAAGGAGTTCGCATAGATGATCCACTTCTTGCAAAGAAGCAAATACAGCATGCGATGGAATTACAAGAACCGGTCGTAATTGATTGCCGTGTACTTCAATCAGAAAAGGTAATGCCGATGGTTGCGCCAGGGAAAGGTGTTCACCAAATGGAGGGAGTGGAAAAAAGGTGAAGAGAATTGTTACAGCGACAGTTCGAAATCAAAGTGGTGTGTTAAACCGAATTACAGGTGTTATGACACGAAGGCATTTTAATATTGAAAGCATTTCAGTAGGTCATACAGAATCATCGGACATATCACGGATGACGATTGTTGTACACGTTGAAAATGAACAGCAAGTTGAGCAGTTAATTAAACAACTTCATAAGCAAATTGATGTTCTGAAAGTATCAGATATTACGGAAGAAGCGATGATCGCAAGAGAACTTGCACTTATTAAAGTCGCAACATCAGTAGCAAGAGCAGAATTATATAGTTTAATTGAACCGTTTCGAGCCGCTGTAATAGATGTTGGGAAGGATTCCATAGTTGTGCAAGTAACTGGTACGCAGGAGAAAGTAGAAGCATTAATTGAATTACTTCGTCCATACGGTTTGAAAGAAATTGCTAGAACAGGTGTAACAGCATTTACGCGTAGTATGAAAAAACAAGATAAGCAAGTTATGTTAATTCAATAATCATTTAAATATAGGGGGAAATGAAAATGGCAAAAGTTTATTATGAGAAAGATGTAACGGTAAATGTATTAAAAGAAAAGAAAGTAGCAATCATCGGATACGGCTCGCAAGGTCATGCGCATGCGCAAAACTTGCGTGATAACGGATTTGATGTAGTAGTAGGTTTAAGAAAAGGGAAGTCTTGGGATAAAGCGAAAGAAGATGGATTTTCTGTATATACAGTAGCAGAAGCAGCAGAGCAGGCTGATTTAGTAATGATTTTACTACCTGATGAACTGCAGCCAGAAGTATATGAAGCAGAAATTGCACCAAATTTGCAGGCAGGAAATTCTCTCGTTTTTGCACACGGATTTAATGTTCACTTTGATCAAGTGAAACCACCAGCGAATGTAGATGTATTTCTAGTAGCGCCTAAAGGCCCAGGGCATCTTGTACGCCGTACGTTTGCTGAAGGCGGAGCGGTTCCTGCATTATTCGCCGTATACCAAGATGCGACAGGAGTTGCGACTGAAAAGGCACTTTCTTATGCTGATGGAATTGGAGCGACGAGAGCGGGCGTATTAGAAACGACGTTTAAAGAAGAAACAGAAACAGATTTATTTGGAGAGCAAGCTGTACTTTGCGGCGGAGTAACTGCGCTAGTAAAAGCTGGATTTGAAACGCTAGTTGATGCAGGATACCAGCCTGAACTTGCATATTTTGAATGTTTACATGAACTAAAACTAATCGTTGACCTTATGTATGAAGGCGGACTTGAAAATATGAGATATTCAGTTTCAGATACAGCGCAGTGGGGCGACTTCGTATCAGGACCACGCGTTGTAACGGAAGATACGAAGAAAGCGATGGGTGCAGTGCTAGCCGAAATTCAAGATGGTACATTTGCAAGAGGCTGGATTGCAGAGCATAAAGCAGGAAAACCGAATTTCCATGCGACAAATGAGAAAGAGAATGAACATGAAATCGAAGTAGTTGGACGTAAATTACGTGAAATGATGCCTTTCGTACAGCCGCGAGTAAAGGCAGGGGTCAAATAATATGAAGCAGATTTTTTTCATGGATACGACGCTACGTGATGGCGAACAATCACCAGGAGTGAATTTAAATGAACAAGAGAAATTGCAAATTGCAAGGCAATTAGAGAGACTGGGTATTCATGTCATGGAAGCTGGCTTTGCAGCAGCTTCCGAAGGGGATTTTCAATCGGTAAAACGCATCGCAAATACGATTCAAAATGCTACAGTTATGAGTTTAGCTAGAGCAAAAGAAAGTGATATTCGAAGAGCATATGAAGCGGTGAAAGGTGCTGTATCTCCCCGTCTACACGTATTTTTAGCTACGAGTGATATTCATATGAAGTATAAACTTTGTATGTCAAAGGAAGATGTGTTAGATAGTATTCATCGCTCGGTTACACTTGGGAAATCGTTATTTCCGACAGTACAATTTTCTGCAGAAGATGCAACAAGAACAGCAAGAGATTTTTTAGCTGAAGCAGTAGAAGTTGCGATTCGTGCAGGAGCAAATGTAATTAATATTCCAGATACAGTTGGATATACGAATCCAGAAGAGTATTATTCTCTTTTTAAATACTTACAAGAATCCGTTCCTTCATATGAAAAAGCAATTTTCTCTTGTCATTGTCACGATGATCTTGGGATGGCTGTAGCCAATTCATTAGCTGCGGTTGAAGGTGGAGCGTTGCAAGTAGAAGGAACAATTAATGGAATTGGAGAAAGAGCAGGGAATGCGGCGTTAGAAGAAGTCGCAGTTGCTCTTCATATTAGAAAAGATTTCTATAAAGCGGAGTCTTCTATGACGCTAAAAGAAATTAAAGCGACGAGTACACTAGTAAGCAGATTGACAGGTATGGTTGTACCGAAAAATAAAGCGATCGTTGGAGCGAATGCATTCGCTCATGAATCAGGAATTCATCAAGATGGTGTATTAAAAGAAGTGACAACGTATGAGATTATTGAACCGGAGCTAGTAGGCGAATCTCAAAATCTATTTGTACTTGGAAAACATTCTGGACGTCACGCGTTTACAGAAAAAATGAAAGAGCTTGGCTATGAATTTACAAAGGAAGAACGAGATGCGGTGTTTGAAGCGTTTAAAAAATTAGCTGATCGTAAGAAGGAAATTACGGAGGAAGATTTACGTGCACTTATGCTTGGTGAAGCAGCATTTGCGGCTCAGCAATATACCATTACACAACTGCAAGTACATTTCGTATCAAATAGTGCACAATGCGCGACAGTTGTGCTAAAAGATGAGGAAGGAAATGTATACGAAGATGCAGCTACTGGCTCTGGTAGTATTGAAGCGATTTATAATGCAATCCAAAGAATTTTAGGATTAGAATGTGAATTGGCGGATTATCGCATACAATCTATTACACAAGGTCAAGACGCACTAGCTCATGTTCATGTTGAATTAAAAGAAGGAACGCATCAAGTATCAGGTTTTGGTGTCGCGCAAGACGTATTGGAAGCGTCGGCGAGAGCATATGTCCATGCGGCTGGGAAATTAAAATCTTTTATCCAGCTTGTGAAGTAAGTGGTTGATAGGTGAAGAAGCTTTCCTCACCTATCTGATTAAAGTTCTGAAAATTCAGTTAAAAGGAGTGTTGAAATTGGAAAAACGTATCGTTTGTTTAGCTGGTGATGGTGTTGGCCCGGAAGTTATGGAAAGTGCGAAGGAAGTATTGCATATGGTAGAGAGATTATATGGGCATCGTTTTCATTTGCAAGATGAGTACTTTGGTGGGAGTGCTATCGATTTAAATGGGCAACCATTACCACAACGAACGCTTGCCGCCTGTTTAGCAAGTGATGCAGTTTTACTAGGAGCAGTTGGTGGACCAAGGTGGGATAGTGCGAAAGAAAGACCAGAAAAAGGATTATTAGCTTTAAGAAAAGGACTCGGCGTATTTGCGAATGTTCGCCCTGTAACGGTAGAAAGCGCAACGGCACATTTATCGCCATTAAAAAAGGCTGATGAAATTGATTTCGTTGTCGTTCGTGAATTAACAGGCGGAATTTATTTTTCTTATCCGAAAGAACGAACGGACGAAGTAGCAACCGATACACTTACGTATCATCGTCATGAAATTGAACGTATCGTTTCGTATGCTTTTCAATTAGCGAGCAAGCGGAAGAAGAAAGTAACATCGATTGATAAGGCGAATGTTTTAGAGTCTAGTAAACTATGGCGAACTGTGACAGAAGAAGTAGCACTTCGTTATCCAGGCGTTGAACTAGAACATATTTTAGTAGATGCCGCAGCGATGGAATTAATTCGAAATCCAGGACGGTTTGATGTAATTGTAACGGAAAATTTATTTGGAGATATTTTGAGTGACGAGGCTTCCGTATTAGCTGGATCATTAGGGATGCTTCCATCAGCAAGTCACGCGGAAAAGGGACCTTCATTATACGAGCCTATTCACGGATCAGCACCGGATATTGCCGGGAAAAATAAGGCGAATCCAATTGCAATGATGCGCTCTGTTGCAATGATGCTTGGGCAATCGTTCGGATTAACGAGAGAAGGGTGTGCAATTGAAGAAGCAATTTCTGCAGTCCTTACATCAGGGAAATGTACAGCAGATATCGGGGGAACTGAAACGACAACTTCATTTACGAAGGCAGTTATGCAAGAAATGGAAGAGCAAGCGTTAGTAGGGAGAGGAAGATAATGGGGAAAAGGTTACTAGATAAACTTTGGGAAAGACATATAGTTACGACAAACGAAAATGGGTTGGATTTATTATATATCGATCTGCATCTTGTCCATGAAGTAACGTCACCGCAAGCCTTTGAAGGCTTGCGGCTTACAAATCGAAAGGTCCGTAGACCAGATTTAACATTCGCAACGATGGATCATAATATTCCAACGAAAGATGTTTGGAATATTACCGATCGCATTGCGAAACAGCAACTAGATACACTTCGTGAAAATTGTAAACAATTTCAGGTGCCGTTAGCGGATATTGGAGATGAAGAGCAAGGGATTGTTCATGTTATCGGACCAGAACTTGGGCTCACGCAGCCAGGAAAAACAATTGTTTGTGGTGATAGTCATACAGCAACACACGGTGCGTTTGGCGCGCTAGCATTTGGCATTGGCACGAGTGAAGTGGAACATGTATTGGCGACACAAACGTTATGGCAACGTAAACCGAAAGCGATGGGCATTGAGTTAAAAGGGAAATTACAGAAAGGTGTTTACGCGAAAGATATTATTTTGCATCTCCTTTCAAAGTACGGTGTAGCAGTTGGAACCGGATACGTAATGGAGTTTTATGGAGAGACAATTGGAGCTATGGAGATGGAAGAGAGAATGACGCTTTGTAATATGGCAATTGAAGGAGGAGCGAAAGCTGGTATTATAGCACCAGATGAAAAAACATTTGCTTATGTAAAAGGACGTCAATATGCACCGAAAGACTATGAAACTTTCGAGAAAAAATGGTCTGAACTGTATACAGATTCAGATGCGATTTATGATTTACATATTTCAATTGATGTGGCGGATTTAGCACCGTACGTTACGTGGGGAACAAACCCGAGTATGGGTGTTCGTATTGATGAAAAATTGCCAGAAAAGCATGATGCAAATGACGAAAGAGCATTTTCTTATATGGGATTAAGCCCTGGACAAAGTACGTATGACATTCCAGTTCAGCATGTTTTTATTGGATCTTGTACAAATTCCAGGCTCTCTGATTTAGAAATTGCTGCATCTGTTGTGAAAGGAAAAAAGGTAAAAGAAGGTGTGCGAGCACTCGTTGTGCCTGGATCGAAAAGAGTAAGAGAAGCTGCGATGCAAAAAGGACTACATCACATCTTTGAAGAAGCAGGATTTGAATGGAGAGAACCTGGATGTTCAATGTGTCTTGGAATGAATCCAGATCAAGTACCTGAAGGAGAACATTGTGCTTCCACTTCAAACCGTAATTTTGAAGGAAGACAAGGAAAAGGAGCACGAACACATTTGGTTAGCCCAGCAATGGCGGCAGCAGCTGCATTATATGGTCATTTTGTTGATACTAGAAAGGAGAGTTATGATGGAGCCATTTCGTATTCATAAAGGTACTGCCGCAGTACTGATGAATGATAACATTGATACAGATCAAATTATTCCGAAGCAATATTTAAAGAGAATTGAAAGGACGGGATTTGGAAAATATTTATTCGATGAATGGCGTTATGATAATAACCGCCATGAAAACCCTAATTTTCCACTTAATGCACAAGATAGAAAAGGAGCAAGTATATTAATTACAGGTGATAATTTTGGTTGCGGTTCTTCAAGAGAACATGCTCCATGGGCGCTTGCTGATTATGGTTTCCGTGTTATTATCGCTGGCGGGTTTGCAGATATTTTTTATATGAATTGTATGAAAAATGGTATGTTACCAATTGTAATGGATAAAGAAATGCGAGAACAACTTGTCAAAGCGGATGCGAGAGAACAAATAGAAGTAGATTTAGAGAATGAAGTCATTACAACGAGTACGCACAAGTTTCATTTTACAATCGAGAAAATGTGGAAAGAGAAATTATTAAATGGTCTAGATGAAATTAGTATTACAATGCAATATGAACAAAAAATTGTAGAATATGAAAGGGAAGTAGCTTTATATTAAGAAATAACGGAATGTTCGAAATGTATTTACATTCAGAATTAAGTATTATATACTATGTAAAAAATCAGAGGAGAAAGGGAGTAAGTATTATGAATATCGTGCAACCTCTTGAAATGCTTACACAACTACATCATCATACATAAAGCCCTTGAACCTAGCGTGAAAACGTGTAGGCACAAGGGTTATTCCCGTTGTACCTACACTCTACTAAAGAGCCTTGTAGGTATTTTGTCTACAAGGCTCTTTTTATTTTCGGTTTAGGTGAATGAAATAGGCATACATTAGAAAGGGAAAGGTGTGAGAATTTAGATGACAAAATGGAAACGGGCAAATCCAAATGGAACGAGAGACTATTTATTCGAAGAATGTACGTTAATTGAAGAAGTGGAGCAAAAATTAAGACGTACTTTTTTAGAGCGAGGTTATGAGGAAATAAGGACACCAACAATAGAATTTTATGATGTGTTTGCCTTTCAAAATAGACCGATAGATGAAGAAAAGATGTATAAATTTTTTGATGAAAAGGGACGTATTATCGTCTTGCGTCCAGATATGACAATTCCTTTAGCGAGAGTGATGGGAACGCAGAGGTGGGATACGCCGCTAAAACTGACGTATGGCGGGAATGTATTTCGGGCGAATGAGTCCCTTACTGGAAAATATAATGAAATTATACAAAGTGGTATTGAAATTATTGGGATTGATAATGTAAGAGCTGAAATTGAATGTGTTATAAGCGTCATTCAATCACTTCAAAAGGTGAAGGTGCAATCTTTTACAATAGAGATTGGGCAAGTGCAGTTATATAAATGTATTGTCAAAAAGCTCTCCATTCATGAGGAAGAAGAGAGAGTACTTAGAACATATATTGAAAGTAAAAATTATGCTGCTCTATCAAATTTTATTAGAGAAAAGAAATTAGATCGATGTGATGAAACAGTAAGATTACTTGAGAAATTGCCAAGGCTATTTGGGAATTTAGAAGTGATTGAGGAAGCAGAAAAACTCGCCTCAAGTAATGAAATGAAAATGGCCATCGCAAGAGTGAAAGAAATATATGTAGCCATTGAAAAACTAGGCTATGGATCTTACATATCAATTGATTTAGGTATGATCCAACATCTAGATTACTATACAGGAGTTATTTTCAAAGGGTATATATATGAAATTGGAGAAGAAATTGTTAGTGGTGGAAGATATGATGAGTTAATTGGAAATTTTGGAGAAATGCTGCCGGCTGTTGGACTCGCGGTGCAAGTCAATCAAATTGTGAAGGCGCTGCAAGAGCAGCAAGAACCATATGAACGAAAGAGAATAGATATAATCATTCATTATGAGTTAAATAGATTAGCAGAAGCGGAAAGATTACGAAGTTTACTTCAAAAGGACGGGAAAAAAGTAGAGCTATCCTTATTCTCTAATGTAAACGACACCTTTCAATTTGCAAGAAAAAATCAAATAGTAACGGTCGTTGAGGCGAAGAATGAATCATTAGTGGAATATGTATGGAAAGAGAAATGGGTAGTCCAGAAAGAAGGAGAAGCCTCATGCGTAACATTCAAATTGCGTTAACGAAAGGGAGATTAGAAAAGCATGTGATTCCACTCTTTGAGCAAATTGGAATTGATTGTTCAGAGCTCAAAAATAAAGGGCGAAAGCTTGTCTTTCAAAGTAAGAATACAGATATCTCATTTATTTTAGTGAAAGCAGTAGATGTTGCTACTTATGTAGAACATGGAGTAGCGGATATTGGGGTCGTTGGAAAAGATATTTTAATGGAAAATGAGAAAGATATTTATGAAATGTTGGATTTAGGAGTAGGCGTGTGTAAGTTTTGTGTAGCTTCTATTCCTACTTATAATCCGAAGAGCTACCGGAAGAAACGTATTGCAACGAAATATCCCCATATTACTTCTAACTATTTTCATGATAAAGGAGAGGATGTAGAAATTATTAAAATAGAAGGTTCTGTAGAAATCGCTCCTATTCTTGGATTGGCAGATGCAATTGTTGATATTGTTGAAACAGGAACAACATTACAAGAAAATGGACTCATTGTATTTGAAGAAATGTGTTCTATATCTGCTCGAATGATTGTAAATAAAGCTGCATTAAAAACTAAAAAAGACGAAATATTCAGTATTGTAAATATGATGGAGCAAGAAATTTTGTCAGGAAAATAGGGGGACTTGAAATGGAGATCGTTTGTGAAGATTTTCAAAAGGCGTTATCGAAAATAAAATTGCTACGAGAAAACGCTAATATAATAGAAGAAACTGTTCAAAGAAGTGTAAGAGAGATCGTTCAAAATGTAAGGGAGAATAGGGATGAGGCCCTATCTTTTTATACAAACAAGTTTGATGGTGTAAAGATGAAAGAGTTTCGTGTAAGGGAAGAAGAAATAGAACGAGCGAGTATGTTCGTAGAAAATTCATTTTTAGAAGCGTTACAAGAGGCGAAGAAAAACATTATATCGTATCATGAAAAGCAAAAAAGGCAATCTATATTCGATTGCGAGAGTAAAGGCATCATTAGGGGACAAATTATTCGGCCGTTAGAAAATGTAGGAGTATATGTGCCAGGGGGAACTGCTTCGTATCCTTCGTCAGTATTAATGAATGTATTACCAGCGAAACTCGCTGGTGTGAAAAAGATTGTAATGGTAACACCGCCGAGAGAAGGAGGAATTGATCCACATATTTTAGTTGCCGCAAGTCTTGCAGGGGTAGATGAAATGTATATGATAGGTGGTGCGCAAGCAATTGCTGCTTTAGCATACGGGACGGAATCGATTCCGAAAGTGGATAAAATAGTTGGACCAGGAAATTTGTACGTCGCTCTAGCAAAACGAGAAGTGTATGGAATAGTAAATATCGATATGATTGCTGGACCATCAGAAATTGTAGTTATCGCTGATGAAACCGGCAATGCAAAATATATTGCTGCTGATTTATTATCACAGGCAGAGCATGACGAGAGAGCGACAGCAATTTGTATTACAACGAATATAGAGTTAGCAAAAGAAGTAGAAAAAGAGATAGAAAGACAGTTAGAAACATTACCAAGAAGCGAAATTGCACGTGAATCGATAAATAGAAATGGAGCCATTTGTATCGTTCCCTCTTTAGATGAGGCACTACAATTATCGAATGAAATCGCCCCGGAACATTTAGAGTTACATATAAAAGAACCGATGAATGCACTAGCTTACGTGAAACATGCAGGATCTATCTTTCTTGGACCGTATGCGCCGGAACCACTTGGCGATTATGTAGCAGGACCGAATCATGTGTTACCGACAAGTGGAACGGCAAGGTTTTTCTCACCGTTATCAGTCGATGATTTCGTGAAAAAATCAAGCTTTCTGTCTTATACAGAGGAAGCGTTAAGAGATGTACAACATCACATTGTAGAACTTGCGAATAAAGAAGGGTTACATGCGCATGCGAGAGCAATTCAAATAAGATTTGAGGAGGAAGAATAATGCGTGAGTCCAGTCAAATACGTGAGACGACAGAAACAAAGATAAAATTAAGTTTGCAGCTTGATGAAGGAAAGGATGTTTCTGTACAAACGGGAGTTGGATTTTTTGATCATATGCTAACTTTATTTGCAAGGCATGGAAGATTCGGTTTGCAAGTGGAGGCGGAAGGCGATGTATTTGTTGATGCACATCATACAGTTGAAGATGTTGGAATTGTGCTTGGAAATTGTTTGAAAGAAGCATTGCAAAATAAAGAGGGGATTAACCGTTATGGCTCTGCTTATGTACCGATGGATGAATCTTTAGGTTTTGTCGCAATTGATATAAGCGGACGCTCGTATATTGTATTTCAAGGAGAATTAACGAATCCGAAGCTAGGGGATTTTGATACAGAACTAACAGAAGAATTCTTTAGAGCAGTTGCTCATGCTGCAAATATTACATTACATGCTCGCGTTTTATATGGAAGTAATACACATCACAAAGTTGAAGCATTATTTAAAGCATTTGGTCGAGCGCTTAGGGAAGCAGTTGATAAAAATGCCAACATTACTGGTGTAAATTCAACGAAAGGGATGTTGTAATTGATTGCTATTATAGATTATGGAATGGGAAATATTCGTAGTGTAGAACAAGCATTAAAATATATTGGAGCAGAGTACATCGTAACGAGTGATAAAGAAGAGATTTTTAGAAGTGATGGAGTGATTTTGCCAGGAGTAGGTGCATTTCCAAAAGCGATGGATGTATTGGAAGAAAAAGATTTAGTGTGTGTATTAAAAGAAGTCGGGCGTTCAGGAAAACCGCTTCTAGGCATTTGCTTAGGAATGCAACTTTTATTTGAAAATAGTGAGGAACTACAAGACTGTAACGGATTAAGTTTATTGCCAGGTGTTATTCGAAAGCTAAAAGTCCCTTATAAAATTCCACATATGGGATGGAATGAGCTAAAGAAAGAGGGAGAAATAGCGCTTTGGAATGGAGTAGAGGACGGTTCATTCGTATATTATGTCCACTCTTATTACGCAGATTGTCCTAATGAAATTGTATATGGAATAAGTGAATATGGATTGAAAGTACCTGGTTTTGTAGCGAAAGGAAATATATACGGCGCACAGTTTCATCCTGAAAAAAGTGGTGACATTGGGATGCAAATGTTGAAAAATTTCAAAGGGGTGGTAGAAGCATGGAAATCTTCCCAGCTATCGATTTAAAAGAGGGACGATGCGTTAGACTGTATCAAGGAGAGTTTAGTAAAGAAACAGTAATGAATGAAGACCCGGTTGCGCAAGCGATTATATTCGAAAAATCAGGAGCGAAAACACTGCATATTGTTGATTTAGATGGTGCAATTGCTGGGGAGTCAGTAAATTTGCTCGTTATTGAAAGGATTTGCAAGGCAGTACGTATTCCAGTGCAAGTAGGAGGAGGTATTCGATCACTTGTAGCGATAGAGAAGTTATTGTCAGTAGGTGTAGATAAAGTGATTTTAGGAACAGTTGCTCTTTATGATAAGGAATTTTTAGAGGAAGCAGTTCGTCTATATAAAGAAAAAATCATTGTTGGAATTGATGCGAAGAATGGTTTCGTAGCAACGAGAGGCTGGCTCGACGTGTCTGAAATTTCTTACATTGATTTAGCGAAGCAAATGGAGAATGTAGGTGTTCAAACGATTGTGTTTACAGACATTTCGAAAGACGGAACACTTGCAGGGCCAAATGTAGAGCAATTGGAGTTACTACAAAAAAGTGTTACTATTCGTCTTATTGCTTCTGGAGGAGTGGCATCTATTCAAGATGTGAAAAAATTAAATGATATGAATATATACGGCGTCATAATTGGTAAGGCTCTTTACGAGAAAATGATTAATTTAGAAGAAGTGTTAGAGGTAACAAAGTTATGTTAGCGAAACGAATTATTCCATGTCTAGATGTGAAAGAAGGGCGAGTCGTAAAAGGTGTAAATTTTATAGGATTACAAGACGTCGGTGATCCTGTTGAAATAGCTGCTTTATACAATGATGCGGGAGCAGATGAAATTGTATTTTTAGATATTACGGCAACGCATGAAGGACGAAAAACAATTATCGATGTTGTAGAACAAACAGCTTCGAAAGTATTTATTCCTCTTACAGTTGGCGGGGGGATTTCAAGTGTTAAAGATATGTACAATTTACTAAGAGCTGGAGCGGATAAAGTTTCAATTAACTCAGCGGCAGTGCGAAATCCAAAGCTAATCAAAGAAGGGGCAGAACACTTTGGCTCACAATGTATTGTTGTCGCAATTGATGCTAGAAAAATAGTAGAAGATAAGTGGAATGTATATGTGAACGGCGGAAGAGTTGATACGGGAATGGATGCAATTGAATGGGCAAAGCGCGTTACCGAGCTAGGGGCAGGCGAAATTTTGTTAACGAGTATGGATGCAGATGGAACGAAAAATGGATATGACCTTGGTTTAATAGAAGAAATTTCAAAAAGCGTTTCCGTACCAGTCATCGCGTCAGGCGGGTGCGGTCATGTTGATCACATTATAGAAGTCTTTCAAAAGACAACAGTTGATGCAGCGTTAGCGGCATCCATCTTTCATTACGGTGAGGCGACAATGCAAGACGTAAAGAGAAAATTAAGAAATGCAAACGTTGAGGTGCGGTTATGAAACCAAACTTTGCAAAAGGATTATTACCAGCAGTTGTAATGGAAGAAGGTACAAACGAGGTTTTAATGCTAGCTTATATGAATGAAGAAGCATATGAAAAAACGCTAGAAACGAAAAGAACATGGTTTTATTCTCGTTCAAGAAGGTCGTTATGGAATAAAGGAGAAACATCAGGAAATGTCCAATATGTGCAATCGCTTTATCTAGATTGTGATCAAGATTCAATCGTTGTTGTCGTAAAACAAGTAGGACCTGCTTGTCATACAGGAGAGAAAACGTGTTTTCATTATAAAATTATATAGGGGGATACATATGGGAAACGCCTTTACATTACTATTTGAAACAATTGAAGAACGAAAGAGAAATCCACTTCCTGAATCGTATACAAATTACTTGTTTTCAAAAGGAGAAGATAAAATTTTAAAGAAAATTGGTGAAGAATGCACGGAAGTAATTATCGCATCTAAAAATAATGATAAAGAAGAATTAGTGAAAGAAATGGTGGATGTATTGTATCACTGCTTCGTTTTATTAGCCGAAAAAAATATATCATTAGAAGATGTTATGGAGGAAGTGACAGAAAGAAATGGGAAGCTTTCGCGAGTAGGGGACAGAAGAGACATAGATACATTATAAGGGGGAATATAGATGAAGGTGGATTATCACATTCATTTAGAAGAAGGGCCATATTCAATAGGGTGGCTAGCTAAAATAAATGAATCATTGCAACAGTATGAACCGCTTAAAGAAGAAAAACATTCTATGGAATGGCTTGTGAAAACACAAGAACGCCTGCAAAGACGTGTGAAAGAAGGGCCATTTACAACGAAATGGATTGATTTATATTTAGAAGAAGCTTTGCGAAAAGGTATAAAAGAAGTTGGTATTGTCGATCATTTATACCGTTTTTATGAAGCGAAAGAATACTATGAAAGATATGTCGATATTAGTGATTCTAAGCTTGGTCGTTTACAGAAGGAATGGCTAGATCAAGTAAGGGTAGCATCACTACATGATTTTACAAAGGCAATAGAAGAAGCGAAAGAACGTTGGAGTAAACGAGGCGTGACGCTTAAACTTGGAATTGAAGCGGATTATTTTATTGGTGGTGAACAAGAATTACAATCTTTACTAGCATTAGGAGACTTTGATTATGTAATTGGTTCTGTCCATTTTTTAAATGGCTGGGGATTTGATAATCCAGACACGAAAGAATATTTTAAGGAGCATGACTTATATGCTTTATATGATACGTTTTTCAAAACGGTTGAGTGTGCAGTTCGCTCTCAGTTATTTGATATAATAGCTCATCTTGATAACATAAAAGTATTTAATTATCGGTTAGATGAGAATGAACAACTTTCGTATTATAAGGAAATTGCGCGTGCATTAGTAGAAACTAATACGGCAACGGAAATAAATGCAGGATTGTACTATCGCTATCCTGTGCGCGAAATGTGTCCGAGTCCACTATATTTACAAGTATTAGCTAAGCACGAGGTTCCGATTACTCTCTCCTCAGATGCTCATTATCCGCATGATTTAGGAAAATATGTGGAAGAGAATATAAAGATGTTACGTAATCATGATATTTCACACTTAGCTACCTTTACGAAACGAGTAAGAACGATGAGATTACTGGAAGAAGAAGTATCCATTTCAAAATGATCACGATTTTTTGATGAAAACTCTCCTTTTTGTTCAAAATAAGAAAGAATAAAAAGGAGGGTAAGAAATGGCGAAACAACAAAATAAACAAAATGTACAAAGTGCACAGCAACAAGCGTATACTTCTGAAACGAATGCTACATCTCAATCCGTTATTGAGGAACAAATTAGTGATACAGTTGCAGAAGGAACGATCGATGTGAAGCTTGGAAAAGAATCGCAAGAAAAAGCATAAGAAGAGGGGAGACTTGCATCTCCTCTTTTTTTATGGAAAAGTGTCGATTTTCAAAACTATAATCAAATTCCTTGGTTTTTATATGTGGATTTCTTACAATGAAAGATAAGAGGTATCTTATTTTCTATAGAAGAGGTGTTAGTAGTGGCGAAAATATTAGTAGCAGGAAAAATTCCAGCAATCGGATTAGAACTATTAAAGGATCATGATGTAGAAATGTACGATAAAGAGGCTTTAATTTCTTTAGATGAATTAACAGAGCGTGCAAAAGATAAAGATGCATTGTTAAGCCTACTTTCTACAAAGGTGACAAAAGAAGTAATTGATGCGGCACCTAATTTAAAAATTATTGCAAACTACGGTGCTGGTTACGATAATATTGATTACTCGTATGCCGGAGAAAAAGGCATTGCGGTAACGAATACACCGAAAGTATCAACTGAAGCGACAGCAGAATTAACATTTGCACTTCTTTTAGCAGCTGCACGTAGAATTCCGGAAGGTGATACGCTATGTCGTACAACTGGATTTAACGGATGGGCACCATTATTTTTCTTAGGCCGTGAAGTACATGGGAAAACAATTGGAATTATTGGCCTTGGAGAAATCGGAAAGGCAGTTGCAAAGCGTGCGAAAGCGTTTGGAATGAATGTTTTATATACAGGACCAAATCGAAAACCTGAAGCTGAAAGTGAACTGGAAGCAACATATGTAACATTGGAAGAATTATTACAAACAGCAGACTTTATTACAATTAACTGTGCGTATAATCCGAAATTGCATCATATGATTGATGAAGAACAGTTTAAAATGATGAAGAAAACAGCGTATATTGTAAATGCTTCACGTGGACCAATAATGCATGAAGCGGCACTTGCTCATGCATTAAAAACGAATGAAATTGAAGGAGCGGCTCTTGACGTGTTTGAATTTGAACCAAAAATTACTGAAGAGCTAAAAGGATTAAAGAATGTAGTACTTGCTCCTCACGTAGGAAATGCAACATTCGAAACGCGTGATGCGATGGCTGAAATGGCAGTAAGAAATATTTTAGCCGTATTAAACGGTGAAGAGCCTGTAACACCTGTAAATCAAAAAGCAGTAGTTACAAAATAAAAAGAAACCTTCCGAAATAGGAAGGTTTCTTATTTTTCTTTATTTGCTCTTTTAGATGGTCTTTGTCTAAGAAATTGAGATAGCATATACAAAATATATAGTGGAATAGCAATGAATAAGAAAACAGAAAAGTTACCGATCCCTGTTTGGTACATTGTGATAATGCTACCAACTAAAAATAGTGTAATAATGATGCTATATCGTGGAAGTGGTACATCTTTTAAACTTGGGATACGAATGCGGCTCACCATTAAAAATGCGAACGTTACAAAGACTGTAATAAGAACGATTTTTGGAATGATATGTGAAAATAATGTTAAGAAAGCAACAAGCCCTCCCGCTGCTGTAATCGGTACCCCAGTGAAATATTTCATTGAAGTAGAAGATGGTGTTACATTAAATCGTGCTAAGCGATATGCTCCGAAAAGAGGGAATAGTCCCGCTATGTATAGTCCGATGATTCCGTAATTGGAGAAAGATGTGTAATACATAAGAACAGCAGGTGCTGCACCAAATGTCACGACATCCGCAAGTGAGTCAAGCTCTTTTCCCATTTGTGAATCAACGCGTAATAAACGAGCAACACGCCCATCAAGACTATCTAACATCATCCCGATAAGTACTAAAATAGCAGCTGATTTATAATATCCTAAAGATGCATAGCCGATTGACAAGAATCCACTATATAAATTTCCGAGCGTAAATAAGTTTGGAATAGCTGCTCTATACAAAATCTGATCCCTTGCTTTCTGTAATAAATTCTTAATTAGTGTATGAAATTTTACTTATTTTATCATACCATAAATTTCTTCCTCATACGAAAGAAATTCCCAATTTGTGAAAGATTTCATAGAAGAATGATTTGAAAAATAAGTAAAAAAAGAAGCAACTTTTATAAAGTTGCTTCTAGTACTACTCAAATTTCGTTGTCATTGTTCCAGTTTTATAACGATTGTTAGGATCGAAACGTAATAAATCTCCATAAATGAGTTTATCGGAGAGTTTCAATTCAGTTTTTGCTTTTTCAATATTTGGTTGGCATAATGAAATGTCAGCTTCTTCACCTGTATTTCGTTTATAACACATGTTTTTTGTATACACATAATCTTCCGAAACGAAGCTACCATCACGCATTACCATAAGTGGATCTTTTTCTTTAATAAATAAGTCAGTTCCAAATTCAACGGATTGATTTGTTTTAATACCGAGTAAATGAAGTAGTGTTGGTTTAATATCAATTTGACCAGATACTTTAGAAATAACTTTTCCTTCTTGACCAGGTACATGAATAATGAGAGGGACGCGTTGTAATTGCATAGAATCAAACGGTGTAATAGCGTCTTTCCCAAGGAACTGGGCCATAGCTGCATTATGGTTTTCTGAAATGCCGTAATGATCTCCATAAATGACAATAACAGAATTATCATACAGTCCTTCTTCTTTTAACTGTTTAATAAATAATTTAAGAGCTTCATCCGTGTAACGAACGGTTGGGAAGTAGCGGTTTACAACACCACTTTCCGAATTAAACTCATCAACATATTGATCTTCTGGATTTAGAAGAAATGGAAAATGGTTTGTTAAAGTAATAAATTTTGTATAGAACGGTTGTGGTAAAGATTTTAGCTTGGGAATCGATTGTTCAAAGAACTCTTTATCTTTTAATCCCCAACCGACAGACATTTGTTCTGTGCCTACGTAATCATTTAAATTAAAGTAACGATCATATCCAAGTGCAGGATACATTACATCACGATTCCAAAACGTTTTATCGTTTGAATGGAAGACAGCAGAAGAATATCCGTATTTCTTTAATTGCTCTGGTGTAGCTGTATATTCATTTGTTGCGTGAGTAAAGAATACAGAACCGCGGTCTAACGGATAGAGTGAATTTTCAACGATAAATTCAGCATCAGATGTTTTACCTTGTCCCGTTTGATGATAGAAGTTATCGAAATAAAAACTATCTTTAATAAATTCATTTAAAAATGGAGTAATTTCTTTTCCATTTATTTTTTTATTAATAACAAAACTTTGTGTAGATTCCATGGAAATCAAAATAACATTTTTACCTTTTGCAGTTCCAAATAAGTTTTTATCAACTTGCTTATCTTTTGAGTCTGTATAGTTTTTAATTTCAGAGAACCCGTCTCCACTTGCAAATACACGTTCAGCTGAAGATTTAGATTGAAGTGTAATATCAAATAGATGATATGTGTATAAACCTAAATTTTTTACGACTGTTTGACGATCAAATGAGCGTGAGAACATTTGTGGTTTATAAATAACGGAAACAACAATTTGTAGTGCTAATAAAGCTGTTACACCGCTAAAGAAAGTTCGCTTCTCAGATCGAGAAAGCGGCGTCTTGTCACAAAATGCCGGGAATTTACGCGAAAGAAACATTAAAATAATCGCATCTGCAAATAAAAGTAATGTTTTGTACGTAAAGAGTTCTTTTATACTCGTCCCTAAATCAGCCATATTATTTGTTTGGAATAAAACTGGGAACGTAACGAAATCGTTATAAAATCCATAAAACATTGCATTTCCAAATAAAATAAAGGACAGTATAAAACTGATTCCAACTATAATGCGGTTTCGGTGTTTAGATGCAAATAAAGCAAAACCAAAAAATAAAAGTAACGCAGCTAGTGGATTAATAAAAAGCATAAATTCTTCAAAGAAATTATCAATTTTAATATCAAATGCTAGCTTGTACACAATATATGTTTTTATCCATAATAAAACGACTGCAACGAGTGCAAATCGCAGTTTTGGAAATAGACGTTGTAGCATAATATACTCCTCTCCTAAAAAGCATGACCGTTCTTGTGAGCCGGTTTGATTAGCGCCTCATTTTATATATACGAACAGTCCTTTATTATTATGTTTATTATACTATGAGTATCATTATACGAAAATAAAAGAGAGTTGTGGGCTTTTTTATAATAATTGAGTAGAAAAAGGGCAGAGGGAGACAATAAAACGGAGTTTCTATGTATGATAATTATCGTGCGCAGAAAGAATCGTGTAATAATACGGAGGTTATAATGCGAAAATTATTATATTTTATAGTATGCAGTAGTGTTATACTTTTTGCTTCACCGAGTGTGTCGGTAGCCCAATATGATGCGCCTCTTATGGAAGATGCCCTTTATTCTGTTTTATTTCCGAAAATAAATAAAGCAATTGAAAAACAATATGGGAGTTTGAAGCCTTATCAATGTCCTAAAATCATCAGTTTAAAAAAAGTGTATAGCGGTACATATTTATTTCAAGCGGTTATTGAAGTGACGAAGTATGAACAGGTTGGTGGGAAGATTGTTCCGCCATTTGAAAAAGTAACAATTACTTTTAATAATGAAGAAGGCGAATGGGAAGTGACAAAGATTTTAGTAAAGCGCTTACCAAATGATACGAAATTAAACTGTAAAAAAACAATATAAAAAATTGTTTGACAAATAAAATGGTCCTTTGGTATTGTTAATAGCAACAATTAGATGTTTGAAAATTAAATAGACTTACCTCATCTACTCTCAAAGGTAGAGGCCGCAATAGGAAAGAGTAAGCTATGGGAGATTTAATGGAATCTGTGATCATAGGTTGAAAGGGACTATTGCCGAAATATAAGAATAACCATCTTATTCATATATTGGGACTGCATTGAATAAATGTAGTACTGTCATAAGATTATTTTATGGAGAGCTATTTGGAGATGTTGATGCGGTTTCTTATTTTGAGGAGATAACAACTCGTTTATTTTTTCAATATATATTTTTCCTAATAAGAAACGCGTGTGAACATTGTTCCGCGCGTTTTTTGTCTATCTAAAAGCGTGCTGCAATGAATAGAAGATTGGGGTTATGAGTTTTAGAGGAAATAAGGGAGGAATTCAAATGTATTTACACGGCACAAGCCGAATCAATGGGCAAGGACACTTAGAAATTGGAGGGTGCGATACGACGCAGCTAGCAAAACAATACGGAACACCACTTTATGTATACGATGAAGAGTCTATTCGAGGAAAGTGCCGCGCGTTTCATCGTGCTTTTAAAGAAAGTGGGTTCTCTTATCAAGTAGCATATGCAAGCAAGGCGTTCTTGTGCATGGAGATGTGCCGAGTAGCTCGTGAAGAGAATATGTCATTAGATGTTGTTTCTGGAGGGGAATTATATACGGCGCTTCAAGCAGGATTTCCAGCATCGCGTATTCATTTTCACGGCAATAATAAAACAGAAGAAGAGATTGTGATGGCGCTTCAGGCGAATATTGGTTGTTTTGTTGTCGATAATTTCTTAGAATTAGAAATTTTGCATGATTTAGCAGGGCAACATGGGAAATTTGTGAACATATTAATCCGTGTAACGCCTGGAGTAGAGGCGCACACACATGAATATATTACAACAGGCCAAGATGATTCAAAATTTGGATTTGGCGTGTCAAATGGTCAAGCGATGCAAGCAATTGAGCTTGCTTTACAAAAATCAAATTATAATGTGTTAGGAATTCATTCACATATCGGATCTCAAATATTTGAAACGGCTGGATTTGTTCGGGCGATTGAAGTTCTTCATCAATTTTTAGAAGAAGTGAGAGAGAGAGCGAACTATGTAGTGAAAGTATTAAATGTGGGCGGAGGATTCGGAATACGCTACACAGAGTCAGATACACCATTAACTCTTGAGACATATGTGCGAGCTGTAACCAGTGCAGTGAGGGAACAATTTACAGCATGTAATTATCCCTTGCCAGAAATATGGGTTGAACCAGGCCGTAGTATTGTAGGTGATGCTGGAACGACAATTTATACAGTTGGATCTGTGAAAGACATTCCTGGTATTCGGAAATATGTATCAGTGGATGGTGGGATGACTGATAACTTAAGACCTGCTTTATATAACGCGCGTTATGAAGCGATGTTAGCGAATCGAGGAAATGATGAGAATGAGGAAGTCGTTTCGATTGCTGGGAAATGTTGTGAGAGTGGAGATATGTTAATTTGGGATATTACTCTACCGAAAGTTGCTTCTGCCGATTTACTAGCAATTTCTTGTACAGGGGCATACGGGTACTCGATGGCGAATAATTATAATCGGATTCGTAGACCAGCTGTCGTCTTCGCGAAAGGCGGCACATCACAAATTGTTGTAGAGCGCGAAACATATGAAAATATTATTGGGAACGATCGCATACGTATTAAAGAATTGGTTTAAAATGAGGAAAAAGGAGTTGTTCGGATGGACAATTCCTTTTTTATAAAATAAAATAATTAAAATATATCGGAAAACTAGGATTGAAAAAAATCAGAATTGTGATAAAATACAAATACAAAGCTTATCAAGAGAAGCGGAGGGAACTGGCCCGACGAAGCTCGGCAACCTGCTTATAGAAAGCAAGGTGCTAAATCCAGCAAAATGGAATCCATTTTGAAAGATAAGGTAAAATATATTACCGAACAGTCTTTTCGAAATGGGAAAGATTTTTTTTATGAATAAAAAGGGGGGGCTGTTCGCGTGAGCGTACGGGAACATTTTGAGGAAGTATCTGAGAAAATTCAAGCGATGCTTGCTGATATGAAATATGGTTCAATTACAATTGTTGTGCAGGATGGGAAAGTCATTCAATTAGAGAAAAGTGAAAAAGTACGTTTAAAGTAAAAAGCGCTGACTAGAAAAACTAGAGGCGGTTTTAACCTATTTTATTAGGTTAAAACCGCCTTTTTGCTTTTACAGGGGGAAAAAACATGTTGACGTATGAAACGTGGGAAGAAAATAATGTTTCATTTTCAGAAGAAGATGAAACAAAAGGCGCGCTATCTGTTTTAAGTTGGGCTTATAAAGAATATGAAAGTGAAATTGTATACGCATGTAGCTTTGGAGTGGAAGGGATGGTACTACTGCACCTTATAAACCAAGTAAATCCATCTGCTAAAGTTGTATTTTTAGATACAAATGTTCATTTTCGCGAAACGTATAAATTAATTCAAAAAGTGCGGGAACGATTTCCTTCATTAAATATTATAGAAAAACAGCCGGAACTTACACTTGATGAACAAGCGAAGTTGCATGGTGAGAAATTATGGGAAAGTAATCCGAATCTTTGTTGTAAAATTAGAAAAATTTTACCGTTAGAAAAATCATTAGCAGCAGAAAAAGCGTGGATATCGGGCTTAAGGAGGGAACAATCAGAAACACGTAAGCATACAAAGTTTATAAATCAAGATCATCGCTTTCAATCTATTAAAGTTTGTCCACTCATTCACTGGACGTGGAAAGAAGTGTGGCGATATGTATACAAACATAGCTTGCCGTATAACCCGCTCCATGATATTGGGTATCCAAGTATTGGGTGTGAGAAATGTACGTTACCTGTAGGAGAGGGTGGCGATTCGAGAGATGGTAGGTGGGCCGGGAAAGTGAAAACAGAATGTGGTCTTCATTACCAATAAGATGAATTTGAAAATAAAGCTAAGAGAGGGTATAGAAAATGAGTACAAGAAACGAATTAATAAATCGAATAGACGAGACATACGACGTATCACAAATTGAAAAAGAAATTGGGCTAGACAACATTGCATTAAGTGATTTAGAGCTATTAGCGACAGGGGGATATAGCCCACTTACAGGTTTTTTAGGAAAGAAAGATTACGATTCGGTCGTAGAAACGATTCGTTTAGCTAATGGGAGCGTTTGGAGTATCCCCATTACATTACCGGTAACAGAAGACGTAGCAGAGAGTCTGAAAATTGGAGAGGAAGTAAAGCTTGTCAGTGATGGAAATATATATGGTGTCATTCAAATAGAAGATATTTTTGTACCAGATAAAGAAAAAGAAGCGTTACTTGTATATAAAACGACGGATGAGGCTCATCCAGGAGTGAAGAAGTTATATGAGCGACCGAACGTTTATGTCGGTGGAGCTATTATTCTTACAAAACGTTTTGAAAATAATCCATTTCCTTCTTATCATTTAGATCCAATTGAAACGAAAGAAGAATTTAAGAAACGTGGTTGGAAAACAGTAGTCGGATTTCAAACGAGAAACCCGGTACATCGTGCTCATGAGTATATTCAAAAATCTGCTCTTGAAATTGTAGATGGCCTCTTTTTAAATCCGCTCGTTGGGGAAACGAAGTCGGATGATATTCCTGCTGATGTAAGGATGGAAAGCTATGAAGTATTACTTCAAAACTATTATCCGAAAGATCGTGTCTTTTTAGGTGTATTTCCTGCAGCGATGCGTTACGCAGGACCGAGGGAAGCGATATTCCATGCATTAGTTAGAAAGAATTTTGGATGTACTCACTTTATTGTAGGACGCGATCATGCAGGGGTAGGAGATTATTACGGTACTTATGAAGCGCAAGAAATTTTTACAAACTTTACAGTGGAAGAGTTAGGAATTACACCGTTATTTTTTGAACATAGTTTTTACTGCACGAAATGTGAAGCGATGGCTTCGACGAAAACATGCCCGCACGGCAAAGAAGATCATGTTATTTTATCGGGTACGAAAGTAAGAGAGCTATTAAGAAATGGTGAGGTTCCGCCAAGTACATTTAGTCGTAAAGAAGTAGTAGAAGTACTAATTAAAGGTTTGAAAAAAGAAGTAGTAACAGAATAAGGAGAGAATGAGATGGATACAAATATTACTTGGCATACAGCATCTGTTTCAAAAGATGAGAGAAGAGTAAGAAATGGGCATCATAGTTTTGTAGTTTGGTTTACTGGTCTATCAGCTTCAGGTAAATCTACGGTAGCGAACGCAGTTGCTCGTAAACTATTTGAAAAGAAGATTGGAAACTATGTACTAGATGGGGATAATATACGCCACGGTTTAAATAAAGACTTAGGTTTTTCTGAAAGTGATCGTATGGAAAATATAAGACGGATTGGTGAAGTGGCGAAGCTATTTGTAGATCAAGGTACTGTTGTTCTTACAGCGTTTATTTCACCATTTCGAGTAGACCGAAAACAAGTTAGAGATCTATTAGCGGCAGATGAGTTTATAGAAGTGTTTGTAAAGTGTCCAATTGAAGAGTGCGAGAAGCGTGATCCGAAAGGGCTTTATAAAAAAGCGAGACAAGGTGATATTAAAGAGTTTACTGGTGTTGATTCACCGTATGAGGAACCAGAACAAGCAGAATTAATTGTAGAAACGCACAAGTATTCTATTGAAGAATGTGCAGAACAAATCGTGAAGTACTTACAAGAGCGTAGTTTTATATAGGGGGATAAAAAATGAGTTATGAAAAAGTATGGGCTAACAATGAAAAATTAAATCAAACTGAGAAAAATAAATTAAAAAAAGATGGATTGGAAATCTTTAATGATATTCCTTACTATGCAGAGAATGGCTTTGAATCTATTCCGAAAGAAGAGTGGGATGCCTTTAAATGGGCAGGGTTGTATTTACAAAGACCGAAAGAAGCTGGTTATTTTATGATGCGTGTAAATATTCCGTCAGGGATTATTACGAACACGCAGGCAGAAGTGCTTGCTTCTATCGCTGAAGATTATGGGCGTGACGTAATAGATATTACGACAAGACAGGCGATTCAGTTTCATTGGTTAGAAATTCATCAAATTCCAGATATTTTTAAAAGATTAGCAAGAGTTGGGTTATCTTCAGCTGGGGCTTGTGGTGATATAACGCGTAATATTACAGGGAATCCACTTGCTGGCATTGATGCAAATGAATTATTTGATACAACGCATATTGTGAAAGAGGTATATGACTACTTCCAACATAATGAAGAGTTTTCTAACTTACCACGTAAATTTAAAATGTCTATTAGTTCTAACATTTATAATTCAGCAAACGCAGAAATTAACTGTGTTGCGTTTACACCTGCTACGAAAGAAATAGATGGTGAGAAAAAAGTTGGTTTTCATATAAAAGTAGGCGGTGGATTATCAGCTCGTCCATATTTAGCTGATGAATTAGATGTATTCGTTTTACCAGAAGAAGTAAAGACGGTAGCGATTGCAATTGCTACGATATTCCGTGATTTTGGATACCGTGAAAAACGTCATTTGGCTCGTTTGAAATTTCTTGTTGCAGACTGGGGAGCGGAGAAATTTAAAGAGAAACTAATAGAGTATGCAGGACCATTGCAAAGTAGAGGAGAAAGTGCTCTAAAAGGCTGGAATGCTGGATACTTTTATGGTGTTCAAGATCAAAAACAAGATGGACTAAAATATGTAGGTTTTAATGTGCCGGTAGGACGTCTACATGCAAAAGAAATGTTTGAGATTGCAAAAATTGCTAAGCAGTATGGAAATGGACAGATTCGTACATGTAACTCGCAAAATTTCATTATTCCGAATGTTCCGCCAGAAAATGTAACGGGTTTACTGAATGAACCGTTGTTTGAAGCAATATCAGCAAGTCCGAAATCGTTTATTGGTCATGCGGTTTCCTGCACTGGTATTGAATATTGCAATCTTGCTTTAGTAGAAACGAAAGAAAGATTGCGAAAAATTGCCGAATACTTAGATACACAAATTGCACTCGATGTTCCGATTCGTATTCATATGGTAGGATGCCCGAATTCATGTGGTCAACGTCAAATTGCTGACATTGGATTACAAGGGGTGAAAATGAAAACGAAGGAAAAAGGAATTGTTGAAGCATTTGAAATATATGTAGGTGGAACGTTGTTAGATGGTGGTGCTTACAATCAAAAGTTAAAAGGGAAAATAGATGGTGAGGAGCTACCTGATGTACTGGCATCATTTATAAGTTATTTCAAAGAGAATAAATTACCAGCTGAAACGTTTTATGATTTTGTCGGTCGTATCGGTGTAGACACATTACAAATAGCGTTAAATACCGTATTAGAAGAAGTAATAGCGTCTTAGGAGGGACAATATGGATTTATATCGATTTGAAGCCGTGTTAGTGAATAGTATTGTTCCGATTGTTGTCGTTGCTCAAAGTGAAGAACAGGCATTTAAGCTCGCGGAGATGGAGCTTGAAAAGCATTTTTTACCGCTGCCAGAAGTAAAGGAAATTTCTCTATTTGAAAAAAAGAAGATTCGAAAAGGTGCGGCATTTGTTATTCATGAGTAGGGAACAGGTAATAGGAAATGATGAAAACTTCCATTCGTATATAAGGATGGAAGTTTCACTTTAATAGTAGAAATGAGGAGAGATGATGGGGAAGGTTTATATCGTTGGAGCAGGTCCTGGTGATCCAGATTTAATTACTGTGAAAGGATTGAAATGTATTGAGAAAGCAGACGTTATTTTATACGACCGTCTTGTAAATAAAGAGTTGCTTTCATATGCAAAGCCTGAAGCGGATTTAATTTATTGTGGAAAGCTACCAAATTATCACACGATGAAGCAAGAGACAATTAACACATTTCTTATTAAATACGCGAAAAAAGGAAAAGTTGTAACGAGGCTAAAGGGTGGGGATCCATTTGTATTTGGTAGAGGGGGAGAAGAAGCTGAAGCGTTAGCGAAGCAAGGGGTGCCTTTTGAAATTGTTCCTGGTATTTCAGCTGGAATAGCTGCTCCTGCTTATGCTGGCATTCCAGTGACACATCGTGATGCGAGTGCAAGTTTTGCTATTGTGACGGGGCATAGGAAAGAAGATGCTGAAGAGGAAGTGAAGTGGGAACATTTAGCGAAAGGTGTAGAGACTTTAGCCGTATATATGGGGGTTAGTAATTTACCCTACATATGTGAACAACTGATGAAGTATGGAAAAGATACAAGTACGCCTGCTGCTATTATTGAGCGGGGAACGACTTCTATGCAGCGCACAGTTGTCGGGACGTTAGGGACAATTGTAGATGTTGCGAAAAAAGAACAAATTCAAAATCCGAGCATGATTGTAATTGGAGAAGTGGTCCGTTTTAGGGAAAAGATCCATTGGTTTGAGAAACAGACGGAAAGTACGTATCAAGTAAGCGGAGTGTTATAAAATGAAAGCCATCTTATATATATGTCATGGAAGTCGTTTGAAAGCCGCTAAAGAAGAAGCGATTACGTTTATTACGTCATGCATGAACCGTGTAGAGGCAAGTATTCAAGAAGTTTGTTTTTTAGAGTTAGCGAGTCCAACGATTGATGAAGGGTTCCGTACATGTGTGAGTCGTGGTGCTACAGAGATTATTGTTATTCCAGTTTTTCTATTAGCGGCAGGTCACGTGAAAAAAGATATCCCGTTTGAATTAGAAAAGTTAAATAATCAATTTTCAAGTGTTAAAGTGACCTATGGTAATCCGTTTGGTGTATCAGAAACACTCGTTAAATCAGTGTATAACGGAAGTGGTATCGAACAGGAAGATAAGAATGAAGTGACGTTACTTCTCGTTGCAAGAGGTAGTAGCGATCCTGAAGTATTAAAAGATATAAACTGGATCGCTTCTTTATTTCAAACGGAAGAGAAAATTAAAAAAGTAGAGGTTTGCTATTTAGCAGCTGCCGAGCCGAAATTTGAGGAGAAGTTAAAGGAAGTTGTAGAACGAAAAGAAAAGAATATCGTTGTACTGCCTTACTTATTATTTACCGGTTTACTTATGAAACATATTGAAAAAGAAGTGCGCCAATATGAGTCGGATGAGATAAAAATAAGTCCTTATTTAGGGAAGAATGAAGCGTTTCAATATATGTTAATTCAGAAAACGAAGAAATTATTGAAGGGAGATCAATATGTATCCACTTACAGTGCGAGTTGAGAAGAAACGTGTTGTTGTCATTGGTGGAGGGAAAGTCGCGGGATTTAAAATTATTCCTTTATTAAAACAAGGTGCGGATATAATTGTGATAAGTCCTGAATTGGATGCGAATTTAGTGAAACTAGTGGAAGATAAGCAAATTCGTTGGTATCAAAGGGAGTATGAAAAAAGTGATATTCAAGGTGCTTTTTTAGTTGTTGCAGCGAGTGGCGATGCCGTATTAAATGAACAAGTTGCTGAAGATAGTGCAGAGAATCAATTAGTAAATGTTATTACGAACCCGGAAAGTGGGAATGTTCATTTTCCGGCGGCGATTCATCGTGGATTACTGAATGTGGCTGTTTCTACTGGAGGAGCGAGTCCGAAACTGGCAAAAAAAATTCGTGATGATATCGCAAATAAATATGATGAGGCGTATGAAGCGTATCTTGATTTTTTATACGAAGTTAGAATAAAAGTGAAAGAATTACAAATAGAGAAAAAGCAGAGAAATATATTGTTGCAAGAAGTGTTAAAATCGATATACATTCAAAATGAACAAAAAAGAGAATTGTTTTTACAAGAATTAGAGAGAAGAGTTCATATAGGATAATGAATAAATTGTACTTTACAACTATAAAAATATAATTTATAATCACAAGTAACTTCAATAGATGAAATCGATGAGCAAGAAGAGTACGTATATTTGATACGGTCAGAGAGCTGGGGTAAGGTGTGAGCCCGGTACGATAAAATATACAGAATGGGCTTGCGAGAGGTATGTTGAACATTGTAGTAGGCAACCCGGGTTCCGCCGTTAAAAGGATAGAGTATCGGAATTTTTCCTGTACTTGAACAAGTGGGATTTATCAATCCAATTGAGGTGGTACCACGGTATTTACATTACATATATCGTCCTCTACATGCATATTTGCGTGTAGGGGACTTTTTTATTTTCTAAAGGAGGTGTGCGAGTATGAAATGAAAGTGTATAATTAACAAAAGTTTAAATATTCAGAAAAGGAGAAATTATGATGAAAGAAACACAGCAATGGACGTCGAAAATAGGCTTTGTACTCGCAGCAGCCGGAGCCGCAGTAGGTCTTGGTGCCATATGGAAATTTCCATATGTTGCAGGTAATGGTGGGGGAGGCGCATTCTTCCTTGTATTTTTACTATTAACTTTATTTATAGGTATGCCACTTCTTTTAGCTGAATTTGTTATTGGACGTAGCACGCAAAAAGAGGCAGTTACAGCATATAAAGTATTGGTGCCAAATAGTAAGTTATATCCTTGGATTGGTCGCATGGGAGTTGTTACTTGTTTTAGTGTACTATCATTTTATAGTGTTGTAGGTGGATGGATTTTACTGTATTTATACTATAGTGTTACAGGAAGCTTCTGGAATGGTGTTGTTGATTACGGGAAATTATTTGGTGAAACAATTTCAAATCCAGTAAGTGCGATTGGAGCACAATTTATCTTCATGCTTTGCACTATTTTTGTTGTAAGTAAAGGTGTCGAGAAAGGGATAGAAAAAGCAAGTAAGTATATGATGCCGCTATTATTTATTTTGTTTATTGCGATTATAGTTCGTGCTTTAACACTCGATGGTGCTTTTGCTGGAGTAGAGTTCTTCTTGAAACCAGATTTTTCAAAGCTAACAGCAGATACGATTTTATACGCGATGGGACAATCGTTCTTCTCGCTAACAGTAGGTGCTTCAGTAATGGTCACGTATAGTTCGTATTTGAAGAAAGAAGAACATTTAGCTAAATCAGCAACATCTATTGTAAGTTTAACTGTTTTTATTACAGTGCTTGCAGGATTAGCAATTTTCCCGGCGATTTTCGCATTAGGCGTTAAGCCGACTGAAGGACCAGGACTACTGTTTATCGTCCTTCCAGCAGTATTTGCAAAAATACCATTTGGACAATTTTTCTTCATTATGTTTTTAGTTTTATTCTTCTTTGCAACGTTAACATCTGCGATTTCTATGCTTGAAATTGTAGTAGCATCTGTTGCGAAAGATAATGAGAAAAAGCGTCCGTCAGCATCATTATTAATTGGTATTCTTATTTTTGCAGTTGGAATCCCGTCAGCATTATCGTTTGGAATTATGAGTGATGTGAAAATATTTGGTAAGACATTCTTTGATTTCGTCGATTTTTCGGTAAGTAATGTATTACTGCCGCTTGGCGTACTAGCCATCTCGCTATTCGTACCAAATAAAATGAGTAAAGAAATGTTAATGAAAGAATTAGAAGTTACGGAAACGAAAGGGAAAACATTATTTAATATTTGGTTCTTCTTGCTTCGTTATGTTATTCCAGTAACGGTAATTATTGTATTTTTAAATGCGATAGGCGTATTTAAAATGTTTGCATAATAAAAAGACGGAGAAATCTCCGTCTTTTTATTATGTTGTAGGTGTATTTAATAAACGATTATATGCTTTATAGGCTGTGACGACTGCGATGAATGATCCGATTAAAAATAATGCGGAGCCGCCAAATGTAAATATCCGGCCGATATACGTCTCTCTAGCTTCTTCTATTTCTTGTAGTAATTGTGTATTCATAGTTGATCACCCCATAAACTATAGGCATTTAGTTTTAGTCTATGTGGAAAGCCTATATTGTGTGAAGTATAAATAAAAAACTCGGTATGCACCGAGTTTTTTATAATCCAATATAAGGAGAGGGGTCAACTGCGTTTGTTTTGCCGACATTCCATTCTCCAAGGTGAAGTTCGAAGTGTAAATGTTGTCCGTATGATTGGCCAGTATTCCCCATAAATCCAAGTTGAGTGCCTTGTTTTACAGTTTGTACATTTGATACAGAACGGCTACTCATATGAGCATATACTGTCGTGTATGTTTTTCCGTTTATACGGTGAGATAAGTAAACAACATTTCCGTAACTAGATGATAATTCTGAGCGAATCACAACGCCGTCAGCAGCGGCAATAATTGGAACAGTTCCTGAAGCTGCGATATCGATTCCTTTATGGTTATCTATAGAGCGCACGCCAAAACCAGAAGTTTTTGATCCAGCTGCTGGCTTAATAAAGCCGCCAATATTTGTATCGTGTGGTGTTGGAGCTGCTTGAGCTGTTTGAGCAGATGTAGTAGCTTGTTTACGAGCTTCCTCTGCCTTACGTGCCTCTTCAGCCTTACGAGCTTCTTCTGCACGTTTTTCTTCTTCAATTGCTTTTTGAACGGCTTGACGCTGATTTTCTAAAATACCTTTGGATTCTTCTAATCCTTCAATCTCTGAATCTACTTTTGCTACTTTCGTATGTAGATCGCTAATAAATGTTTGCTGTTGTTGTTGATTCGTTTGCAACTCTTGTTGTTTTTGAACTAATTTCTGTTCAGCTTCTTTTAGTTGTTGCTCTTTTTTCTCAACAGCCTCTTTTTCTTTCGTCACAGCATTTTGATCAGTTGTTTGTTTTTTCACAATATCAGTATCGTTGTTTAAAATTAAGCTTACAGAGTACATATTATCAACAAGATCAGCGATATTTGTAGAAGTTGTTATTACCTCTGTAATAATATTTGTACGAGGTTTTTCTTGCATAGATTGTAAACGTTGCTTAATAACTTCCTGACGTGTATCTATGTTTGTTTGTAATTGCTCTATATGTTTCTTTTTTTCAGTGATTACTTGTTGAGTTTTACTAATTTCTTTTTTCGTATCGTTTAATTCAGCTTCGTTTTTATTAATAGAAGTAGTTAAATCGTCAATTTTCTTTTGTAATTCTTGAATTTCTTTTTCTATTTGGTCTTTCTCAGCTGATTTATTTTGTAAGTCATTTTGTTTTCCTTCTAATTCAGATTGAATATTAGATAATTTATCTTGATTCGTTTCAGCGTATACGGGTGAAAGTAGCGGAGAAACAAAAATCGTTCCTGCTGCTAAAACACTAAACGCTGCAAATTTCTTTTTCATGGTTGTCTGGCTCCTTTCCCTATGAATGTTATATATCATAAGAAGAAGAGTGTCTATCGTTGTAATCATAATGTAAAGAAAATTTTATAAAATTGCTAAGTTTTGTCGGAATTTATCATCTTTTAATGATAATTGTCATGTTGGATGCGTTTTTTAATTCGTGCAACAAGGATGTATTTTTTGGATTTATTTGTAAAATAAAGGGAAAAATATTTGTTTTATATAGTAAAATAGTAGATAGGAATCCAATAAAACACTGATAAGGAATCGTTCTCATGTGAGGTTTTCTGACATGGGTTTTGTTTTTGTCAAGAAAATTATTTGCGTTCGGGCAAACTTATTTTGTTGTCAGATTTTAAATTTTGATTTATGATTTTTAACAGGGACAAAATGTAGTGAATTGTCGAATAATATGTAATACTCTTAATTTCAAGTTTTATAGAGATAGAATGAGAGATAGAGTGACACATCGAAGAGGGGGTTACAACAAATATGAAAAGAATAGGACTTGCATGGCAAATATTAATAGGACTTGCGCTAGGTATTGCAGTTGGGGCGGTTTTCTTTGGCAATCCGGCAGTGGTGAGTTACTTACAACCAATTGGTGATATTTTCATCCGATTAATTAAAATGATCGTTGTACCGATTGTTGTAGCAAGTATTGTTGTTGGGGTTGCTGGTGTTGGCGATGTTAAAAAATTAGGCCGACTAGGCGGAAAAACAATTATTTACTTTGAAATTATTACAACAATTGCAATTATTGTTGGTCTATTGATTGCGAATATTTTCCAACCAGGAAAAGGCGTAAATATGGAGCAGTTAACAAAGACAGATATTTCAAAATATACACATACGACAGAGCAAGTACAAAGTCATTCATTTGCAGATACATTTGTAAATATTGTTCCAACGAACATTATGAAGTCATTAGCTGACGGAGATATGCTTGCTATTATCTTCTTCTCTGTATTATTTGGTTTAGGTGTAGCGGCAATTGGTGAAAGAGGAAGACCGGTTCTTCAATTTTTCCAAGGTGTAGCTGATGCAATGTTTTACGTAACAAACCAAGTTATGAAATTTGCACCATTTGGTGTGTTTGCACTAATTGGAGTTACAGTTTCTACATTTGGTCTTTCTTCATTAATTCCATTAGGGAAATTATTAATTGTAGTATATGGAGCAATGATTTTCTTCGTTGTAGTCGTATTAGGGATTACAGCGAAAATATTTGGAATTAACATTTTCCAATTCTTTAAGATTTTAAAAGACGAATTGATCTTAGCATACTCTACAGCAAGTTCAGAAACAGTTTTACCGAAAATCATGGAGAAAATGGAGAAGTTCGGTTGTCCGAAGGCAATTACATCTTTCGTTATTCCGACAGGTTATTCATTTAACTTAGATGGATCAACTTTATATCAAGCAATTGCGGCTATTTTCTTAGCGCAAATGTACGGTATTGATTTATCCATTACACAACAAATTACATTATTACTTGTATTAATGCTTACATCAAAAGGTATTGCGGGTGTACCTGGCGTATCATTCGTTGTATTATTAGCGACACTTGGTACTGTAGGTATTCCAGCTGAAGGTTTAGCCTTCATCGCTGGTATTGACCGTATTTTAGATATGGCTCGTACAGCAGTTAACGTTGTAGGTAACTCTTTAGCGGCTGTAGTTATGTCTAAGTGGGAAGGTCAGTATGACGCTGAAAAAGGACAGGCCTATTTGAAAGAGATTTCTAATAAGCAAGCAGCTTAATTATAATTTGAACAAGCTCTCACATAATATGTGGGGGCTTTTCTATATAGAAGGGAAGCGGACGTAATGAAACGTAAATATGGTGACGGTTCTTCGTGGAAGCGACTAATAGAGAAAGATTATACAGTTAAGCAAATAGAAGAAGGAATGCTAGGAATACTGGAAATAAAAAAGGTGAAAGAACCTAGTTGTAAAGAATATGATGGTAAGGAACTTTGTATTGCAGGGAATCAGTTTACGTGGATTCAATATTTCATAGACGGGAAAAACTTTGCGATTACAGCTATGTTAGATGATCAGAAAAAATTAGTGCAATATTATATCGATGTGGCGAAAGAATATAAAATTGACGACCGTGGTTTACCGTATTTTGATGATTTATATTTAGATGTAGTGTTATTACCGAACGGTAAAATGTATATATTGGATGAAGATGAGCTAGAGGATGCTTATAAGAGTGGCGATGTTACAAAAGAAGAGTATGAGTTAGCTTGGTACACTACGAAATGGATAATAGATGCAATAAAAAATAGTGAATTTTATTGGATTTCAATATTGGAAGAAGAAATCAAAAAGTTAAAATGATTGTTGTATTCAAATTTTTGTATAATTACCAAAAAAATCTATACAAAAAATAATTGACTTTTGTTTTGTAAGCGAGTAAAGTTAGGGAAGAAATTATTATTAAAAAATAAATATGAAACCTTCTTATAAAGAGAGGCGGAGGGACTGGCCCTACGATGCCTCGGCAGCGGACTCGATTTCAGAGTGCTGTGCCAAATCCAGCAAGCATGTGCTTGAAAGATGAGAAGAGCGTTCCTTATAGATGTATAAGACCTCTTCTCATTGGAAGAGGTCTTTTGTTATTCATTAGAAAAAGGTTGAAACTAGGGAGAGATGGTACTTTGAAAGAAACGAGAGGAAATGGTTTGGCTTTATTACCACTTGGGATATTTTTGGCGCTATTTATTGGTTCTGGAATTATTACAGGTGATTTCTATAAATTGCCGATACTTGTAGCAATTTCAATTGCTGTAGGAGTCGCTTTAGCGATGAATCGTAAAGAAAGTTTTAATGTAAAAGTAGAACGATTTGCTAAAGGTGCAGGGAACCCGGATATTATGATTATGGTTCTGATTTTTGTACTTGCAGGAGCATTTTCTGAAACAGCAAAAGGGATGGGCGGCGTTGATTCTACAGTTAACTTAGCGTTATCCATTTTGCCGCAAGGATTTATCGTAGCTGGAATTTTTGTTATAGGGGCATTTATTTCATTAGCGATGGGAACTTCAATGGGAACGATTGCTGCATTAGCACCAATTGCTGTAGGGATTAGTGGACAAACTGATATCTCCATTGCACTTACGATGGCTACTGTTGTTGGTGGAGCGATGTTTGGTGATAATTTATCATTTATTTCAGATACAACAATCGCAGCTGTACGTTCGCAAGGAACAGAAATGAAAGATAAGTTTAAAACGAACTTTTTAATTGTATTACCAGCAGCGGTTATTACAATTGTACTATTAGTAATCATTACTTTAGGAAGTGATACGCAGATTAAAGCGCATAGCTTTGACTGGATAAAGATTTTACCGTATGCAGGAGTACTTATTACAGCGTTACTTGGCTGGAATGTACTTATCGTGTTAACTGGTGGAACTGTACTATCTGGCGTTATCGGTCTTTTAGATGGAAGTTACACGTTAGAGAGTTTCTTTAAAAGTATAACGACTGGAATGGGCGGTATGATGGAGTTAGTATTACTTGCTATTTTAATTGGCGGTATGGTCGAACTGATTCAATATAATGGTGGCATTCAATATTTAATGAATATTTTAACGCGTAACATTCGTTCGAAAAAAGGAGCGGAGTTCGGTATCGCTGGCTTAGTAAGTATGACGAATATGTGTACAGCAAATAATACGATTTCTATTATCTTTACAGGTCCGCTTGCGAAAAACATTGCAGATCAGTATGAAATTGATCCTCGTAAATCAGCGAGTGTATTAGATCTTTTCTCATGCTGTGTGCAAGGGTTAATCCCGTATGGTGCTCAAATGTTAACAGCAGCAGGGTTTGCGGCGTTATCTCCGATTGAATTGTTACCATATGCGTTTTATCCAATCTTAGTTGGAGTATGTGGAATCATTTCTATATTAATTGGTTTCCCGAGGTTTTCTAAAGTGGCGGGAAAGAAAGAATATCATAAAACAGCATAATGAAAAATGAAGTTTATGCATAGCGATGAAAGCCGTACAGAGAGTATTCTCTGTACGGCTTTTTATGTGCAATAAAAGAGTGGAACATCCTATCCAATCGTAGTTTTTGCACAAGGCTGAATGCGACTCGGTCTTAAGTCTGAGTTAAAAACGGTTCTTAAGCTCGTTATGGAAAGATGAAAAAATAGTTAAGATAAGAGTATCAAATCGAAGGGAGGCAAGCACAAGATGAAACAATTTCTAGCGTTTATCGCGGCTGGTATTTTAGCTTTAATTGCTCTTGGCAGTCTTGCTGGTATTATAGGGTTCGCAATTGGAGCAGGAGTTGTGTACTGGAGCTATAAATCATTTGTGCGAGCACAATCATTTTTTGGAAAGTTAGCTTGGGGTATTGTTGGTTTGATCGGCTTGTCCATCGCCCTTTCTCATTCCCCAGCACTAATCGGTATCGCAGCATTAGTAGTTTTATACTACGGATATCGTGAGTGGAAAAAAGAAAAAAATGTAGTTGTTGATTCTGCACCAGAAAGTTCTAAACCATATAGCAACTTTGAAGATGAGTGGAACAAGTTAATGAAAAACTAATAAAAAACTAATAAAAATCAAATCAAATTTATAAAGTAGAAGAGAGGAAGATTATAATGAAACAATCTTTATTCGGACGTGTACGCGATGCAATTTTAGCAGATTTTCATAATGTGTTAGATGAGAAAGAAAGAAAAAATCCAATCGCTATGTTAAACCAATATTTACGCGATAGTGAGCGTGAAACAACAAAAATTGAGAAGTTAATTCAGCGTCATAAAACATTAAAATCTAATTTCGCTCGTGAGCTTGAGCAAGCGCGTTATTTCGTTAATAAAAGATCAAAACAGGCTATCATCGCTCAAGAAGCAGGCGAAATACAGTTACACGAACGTGCATTAGAAGAAGTAGCTTATTATGAAGGGCAAGTAACTCGATTAGAAGAAATGTATGCTGGTGTTGTAGAGCAAATCGATGAGTTAGAGCGTCGTCTTTCTGACATGAAAAATAAATTAAAAGAAATGCACGCAAAGCGCATGGAACTAATGGCACGTGAAAATATGGCACATGCAAATCGCCGTATGAATACAGCGATGCATAAAATGGATGAAAACAATCCGTTCTTACGCTTTGAAGAAATTGAAGATCATATTCGTGACTTAGAAACTCGTATGAATGAGGAGCATGAACGTGACACATTTGATATGAAGATTGCAAAGCTTGAGCGTGAAATGAAAGAAAAGAATGATGTATCGTTAACGAAAGAGTTAACAAAATAATAGTAGTATATTATAAAACAGGCTTATGATATAGTGATAGGAGAAAAGGTGTTGGAAAGCAATGCCTTTTCTTCTATGTATATGTGAAAAGAAGGGGGGGGAGCTGAAATGAAGAAGCATTTTTCAAAAACACAATTAATGGGGATGCTCCTCATCATATTTGGATTCGGTCTTTTTCTTGATATGATACTTGGACATTTTGAACCAGGTGGTCTCATTTTTGCATTTATTATGCTTATGTTTGGAAGGCATTATCGTAAAAAGAATCGTTATGTACGGGGAAATGTATTTTTATTTGTTGGTGGTATCGTATTTTTATTCTTCTTATTTTCATCAGCAGCATTTGTTCTTGTCGTATTTGCTTGTTTAGCTTTAATTGGTTATCAACTGATTCAACAAGGACATCAGCAAAAAGCAATGAAGGTTGAAATTAAAGAAAAAGGGATTATAGACGAAGAGAAGCAAATATACCGTACAGAACCGTATTTAAAAAATATGTTTGTAGGGAATATACGAATGATGGATCATATTTATGAACTTGAGGATATTAATGTTCAATATGGTGCTTGTGATGTGGAAATAGATTTAACAACTGCTATGATCCCAGAAGGGGAGACGGTAATTGTTATTCGCGGTGTCGTTGGTAATATCCGTTTATATGTGCCATATGATATTGAACTGTCTTTAAATCATTCTGTTCTTGTCGGACGTGTGCTTCTGCCAGGTCATGAAGAAACAGGATTTAACCGCAATGTTACATTTAGAACAGAGCAGTATAAAGAGGCTCCTCGTCGTATTAAAATTATTTCTTCGCTTGTCGTAGGCGATACGGAAGTGAGGAAAGTATAATGAAAAAACAAAAAAATATTTCGTGGATGTATATTCGTTATTCTATGCTGTCCTCTGTTAGTATCGCACTTATTTGTACAATTGTATATGTATGGAAAAGCGAGCAACAAGTGTATGATTTATTATGGAAGGAATCCATCGCTTCTGTTCCAATTGGCTTGTTTATTATGACTACAAGTTTACTTATCGGGGGAATTGTAGGATATGCAATCGGTTACTATATAGAGCAGCGTATACAAGGATTAAATACTTTTCTATTTGAAGTAGAGCGAGGGAATTTTCCGAGCGATGTTTCGTTTACTGCAGATGATGAATTTCATGAAGTGGAACGAAAAGTAATCGTTCTGGCTCGTCGATTAGAGGAGCAAGCTGGACTCTTTCAAAAAGTAACGAATGAACGAGCTCATTGGAATGAAGAGATGAGACAAGAAGCGATTTCCCAGGAAAGGCATCGATTAGCGAGGGAGCTGCATGATTCTGTAAGTCAGCAGCTTTTTGCAATGTCGATGATGATGTCGGCTATTAATGAACAAGTAGCTGAAATTCCAGAAATGACGAAAAAGCAGTTGCAGCTCGTTGAAAATATGGTTGTAAATGCACAGTCAGAAATGAGAGCATTGCTTCTTCATCTACGCCCAGTGCAGTTAGAAGGTAAGAAACTAACAGAGGGTATAGAAGAATTATTAACAGAACTGTCTAGAAAGCAACATATGAAAATTGAATGGTTAATTGAACCAATTCAATTAAAAAAAGGTGTAGAAGATCATTTATTCCGTATTGTACAAGAGGCGCTGTCTAATACTTTACGGCATGCGAAGGCAAAGAAAACGGAAGTACGTCTACGCAAAATTGAGCAATATGCAATATTGAAAATTATTGATGATGGTGTCGGTTTTAAAGTAGGGGTTAATAAGGCTGGTTCGTATGGTTTAAGATCAATGCAAGAGCGAGTTCATGAAATTGGTGGTACATTAAAAGTACTTAGTTTTCCAAATAAAGGTACACAAATAGAAGTGAAAGTACCGATTATGATTGAGAGAGGGGGAGAGTCATGATAAAGGTATTACTAGTGGATGATCATGAAATGGTTCGAATGGGTGTATCAGCATATTTATCAACGCAGCCAGATATTGAAGTAGTTGGAGAAGCTGAAAATGGAAGAAAAGGTTCAGAGTTAGCTTTGCAATTAAGACCGGATATTATTTTGATGGATCTTGTCATGGACGAGATGGATGGGGTTGAAGCAACACGTGCTATTATTCAGGAATGGCCAGAAGCGAAAATTGTAGTTGTAACGAGCTTTTTAGATGATGAGAAATTGTATCCTGTTATTGAGGCGGGAGCGACTAGTTATTTATTAAAAACATCAAGAGCGAGTGATATAGCAGACGCTGTACGAGCTACTTATGATGGAGAAACGGTATTAGAACCAAAAGTTACTGGTAAAATGATGTCTCGTATACGTCAGAAGAAAGAACAACCTTTGCATGAGGACCTAACAGAAAGAGAGTCTGAAATTTTGTTATTAATTGCAGAGGGGAAAAGTAATCAAGAGATTGCAGACGAATTGTTTATTGCCCTCAAAACAGTAAAGACACATGTAAGTAATATATTAAATAAGCTAAATGTAAGTGATCGGACGCAGGCGGTTATTTATGCGTTTAGACACCAATTGACGAAATGATAAAGTGAAACTTTAAGCAGTAGGGGGATCCCGCTGCTTATTAGTTTGCGCCAAATCTTTTTATTGACGTTAATTAATGTAAGCGTTATCATTAAATTGTTAACAGTACATACAAAGGGGAGAATGTATATGTTAGTTCAAACTATATTTGGCATGGATAAGTCTAAAAAATTAGGGGATTATGTGAACGCATTGCAATCGCTTTGTGAACAATATAATGTAGAAACCGATAAAATTGCAATTGTTGAGGCGACAGAAGAGTACTATTTATTTTTAGTGAAACAAGAAGATTGCTACGATGTTGTCAAAGTAGAAACAGTGGATACAAATATCGACTATTATACGAAAGCTTATAAAATAAGCAGTTTTAACCATACTGCTTTTCAAATGTAAAAAAACTCCCGAAAGGGAGTTTTTTTAGGATGCTTTTACTTCATGAGATTCGGTTAGTAAGGGCACTCTTTTCGCACCACTTGACTTAGCGATTATAAGGCCAATAAGAGCTCCGGCTAATGCTGGTATGAGCCAACCTATTCCTTCCTTATATAAAGGGATAAGTTCAAAATATGGTGTGATAAATGAAACTGAAATACCACCTTGTTTTAATCCATCAAATACGCTTACGATTGCTGCTCCAATTAAAGCGCCTACATAAACAGAGCGATATCCACCGAAATATTTATGAAGTAATGATAGTAGAACAAGTACAATTGCAATTGGATATACAACAAGTAGAATTGGAACAGAGATGGCGATAATTTTTGTTAATCCTAAGTTGGCAACTAATAATCCTAATGCACAAATGATGCTCGCGAATATTTTGTATGAAAATGTAGTCAATAAGGTTGAGAAATACTGACTACATGCAGATACAAGTCCAACACATGTCGTTAAGCAAGCGAGTGTAACGATAAGAGATAATAGAAGTAAACCGTATGGACCGAATAATTGTTGTACGATAAGAGTAAGTAATTGTCCTCCATTTTTTGCATATCCGAGAGAGACGCTAGTTGCACCGAGCCAGCCAAGTGCACCATATACAAGTACGAGACCAGTAGCGGCAATAAGTCCTGCTTTCGCTGTTGCGATGGCAATGGATTTACGATCCTTTACACCTTTAGAGCGAATGGCATTTACAACGATAATTCCAAATGCAAGTGCAGAAATGGTATCCATCGTTAAGTATCCTTCCATAAAGCCTTTGAAGATTGGAGAAGTTTGATACTCTTGCATTGCTGGTCCGGATTGCCCGAGTGGTGTAAATACACTTTTAACAAATAATAAGAAAATAGAAAGTAATAAAATAGGTGTTAATATATTTCCGATGCGATCGACAAGTTTGGATGGATTTAAACTAAGCCAAAATACGATAGCGAAGAAGACGACAGTGTATAAAAATAGTGCTAGGTTACTAGAGCGAATTGTTTCTGGTAAGAAGGAACTAACGCCCATTTCATAAGCGACATTCGCAACACGTGGAATTCCCATAGAAGGACCGATTGCGATGTATACAACTACAGTAAAGAAAATTCCGAATAATGGGTGAACATGACTTGCGAGTTGTTGCATACCGTTTCCTGATAAAGAAATTGCAATAACAGTTAATAATGGTAAACCGACTCCTGTTAGTAAAAATCCAATCATTGCCGGCCAAAAATTTTCACCTGCATTTTGTCCAAGCATGGGAGGGAAAATTAAATTACCTGCCCCAAAAAATAAAGAAAATAGCATAAGACCCGTGAAAAAAATGTGTTTTTTTGATACAGTGTTCATTGTTTTTCCTCCTTTTTTAAATTCATTTGTAAGAACACAAAAAACTCGTCCCTAAAGAAAGGGACGAGTTATATTTACCCGCGATACCACCCTAATTTATACATGTAGAAATGAGTCTATATGTATACGGCTTTACAACGTACAACATGATACGTGTTCCTTGTAACGGGGGACAGCCGGTAAGAACTTACTGTAACATTCGGTTCTACTTCTCGGAGATGATTTTCGGCTACGCACTGAACGTTGGCTTTCAGCAATTCGCCAACTCTCTGGGGGACAGTCCTATAACGTACTCGTTCTCGTCAATGAATTTTTATTCAAGTATTCTGACAGTATTGTTGCATGTTTTTTTTTGAAAGTCAATATATTTTTTGAAAGGCATATTTATATACGGAAATATTGGATGTGATATTCGTTGATGTGAAGGGAATAGTGAATTGTAAAACGGGAGTAAAAATTTGTAGAGAATTGTAAAATTTGTAGAGAAAGTTGATATTTATAGGAGTGAAGAAGGTATTGTTTGAATTTACAGAGAATAATACAACAATCCACTTGCTGGAAAGAACAAACCAAAAGAGGTGACTGAAATGCTTGCGATGGGAGTATTATTTGGCATTATTGCTATAATTGGTTTTATGTGGTTATATTATTCGCGTTCGTTTAAACAAGCAGAAGTTTTACTCTTTCAAAAAGGTAGTTTATTGACAAATCAGTCTAGATATTTAGTATGTCCGAAGTGTGGAAGTGCACAGGCCAGAAGTGGAGGATATCAAGAGTGTTGCAAAATTAGATTATGAAAGAAGGAAGCCTCACATTATTTTGTGAGGCTTCCTTCCTTACAATTTCATGGCACTCCAAATTGTCCACCGATCTCTTTCAATGATAGGAGAGATGTTTTGTAAGGCGGTCTGGATCTGTTGTAGAAGTTGAGAAAGTTCATGGTCTGTTAATTCGTATAGAATGGACCGACCTGTTCGAGGTGATAAATCTTGTAACAATGCTTCTACAGAATCATGTATTTTGCGTACTTCCCATTGTGTTTGAGTAGGGAACACGTGAAGGAAATATTTTTGTAATTCTTGTTGTATCGTGGTGGTTTTTGGTCTCCTTGTTGCTTCTATTTCAATAAGTTTTGGAAAGATGGAGAAAAAATATCCACGAATGTGTTCGGGGCTTCCTGGAATTGTACAATCTTCAATGGTGCGGTCTTGTACAATGAGTACACCGTTTTTCTTTAATATACGAGAAGCTTCACGTAGAAATGTAGGAATGTCTTGTAAATGATGAATAACTGCGCGCGAAATAACAATGTCGAATGTTTCATTAGGATATGGGACGCTATGTGCATCACCCTGAATGAAAGAAATGTTTGGAAAACCGCTACAATTTTCTTTTGCTGCCTGTAATATTTCTTTTGAAAAGTCAAGCCCAACAACACTTTTTGCTCCCATAAGGGCGAGTTCTTTCGTATAAATACCGCCACCACAGCCGATATCGATTATTTGCTTGTTTTGTATATTTGTAATACCCTTTATCATTTCACCCCAAGAAATATGGGCGTCTCGCTGTGCGTATGTGTATTTATTATTTGCATCGTGAAAATTAATGGACATGAAAAAGCCCCCCTTTCAATGCTTAGTATAGCGTATTTTATAGTGTGTCACGTTTTTGTTTTTTGTATGAAGATTATAAGGATTTCTTATTGTAAAGGGAGGATTAAGTTGAAAAGGAAATATGTATTATTATTGTTGTTTGCTATGTTACTAGCATCTTGTAGTCAAGTTGAGCAAAAAAAAGAAACAAAAAAAGTAGAAGAGACGGTGAATGAAGTGAAAGAAACAATAGGGGTAACCGTTATACAAAAAAAACATAAAGAGAAAAAGTTACAGGAATCAGAAGCTAAGTTAGTAATAGACATTATAGATAAAGCGGAAAAACAAGACGTAACAGGTAGTTTTGGTGAGCCGGAATATGAAATGCAAATTAGTAGAGATGGAAAAAAAGAAACCTATTATGCATGGCTAAGAGGAGAAGATAGACGAGGATGGCTACAATATAAGAACGCTATGTACATGCTAAATAAAAAAGATACGGAAAAGCTATTAGCTATATTTCCAAATGTTTCAGAACCAAAAGAAGATGAGATGCAGGCAGGTCCTTTAACGGAAGTAACAAAAAAAGATTTGCAGATTACCGCATTTCATATTAAAGCAGGTGATCAAAATGTGAATTATACGGTACGGTATACGATTTCACAATCACTATACAACAAGTTAGAGAAGGAACAAGAATATTATTTGCAAGTCATTTTCCCAGAAAAAGTTCAAAAATTAATTGGAGCAAAAGAGAGTGGGAAAATTTTAGGTGAAAAGGTAAAGGAAGGATATAAACAGTATGAATTACATGCTACTGTTCCGATAAAAGATGCTTCAGAATCACAATTAAAGTCATTAGAAACCTATTATGAAAATTATGATTTAAAAATATTAAATAGTAAAAAAGAGAAAATAGGTGTTTTTCAAAATATCATCCAAATTGTTAAAGAGTATGGTGAAAAAATGGATTTACAAAGATAAAGTGAAACTTTAATTAGTCCTGGAGGATCGGGATGAATGTAAAGTCGTAAAGTCTATATGACCTTTCCTAGGAAATGATAATAGAGAGGGGAGTCCCCTCTCTATTACTTTGCTTTTGCAGATGGCTCATTCATTGATTTTCGCGTAATAAGAAAGGAAATCATAAGAGCGGAAAGGATGATAAAAGCAATAAATATGTGATTTGGCAACAAATCTAATAATAATACGTAGCTAACGGTATAAAAAATAAGAGTTGAAGCTAAAAATGATAGAGCGCCTATTATGAGTGATTGTAAATTCATTCGTATACACCTCCTTTTATTTATATTTTTGTCTAAAAATGGATTATATAAACATTATTTCTAACAATAGAAAAAAATATGTCATAATAGAGAAAGAACCGGCGTTAATGAATAAATATGATTCATTAATGAGAGATAAAGGAGAGGAATATGAAAAATAATAAAAAAGGATTATGGGGAATTGTTGTTGCCATAGGTTTATTTTTACTTTCTAAGTTAAAGTGGGTATTTGCAATCTTTAAATTAGCAAAGTTTTCAACGGTATTTAGTATGTTTCTATCACTTGGTGCATACGCAGTTATATATGGGTGGAAATTTGGAGTAGCGCTCATTTATTTGTTGTTTATCCATGAAATGGGCCATTTATGGGCTGCGAAAAGAAAAGGTATACCAACATCACCAGCAATATTTATTCCATTTATGGGTGCTCTTATTGGGATGAAAGAGATGCCGAAAAATGCAAAAGATGAAGCTTATATCGCCTATATGGGACCTCTTTTCGGATTGTTGTCATTTTTGCCTGCAATTCCACTTTATATAATAACGAAAGAGCCATTTTGGGCATTAATTATTTTGCTTGGAAGTATGATTAACTTCTTTAACTTGATTCCAGTTTCTCCATTAGATGGTGGACGAATTATCTCAGTTGTAAGTACAAAGATTTGGGGAGCGGGTCTTATTGTATTGCTCGGTTATTCCATTTACTTTAAAAGTATTTTAGGAGGATTTATTGTTATTATCGGCTGTATGGAATTATATAGAGTAATAAAGCGAGATGAGCCGATTAAGGAATTAGGATATAGAATTGATGGAATGAAAGAATATATTGCAAGGCTTGAAGAGGAATTAAAAGAAACGGGTGCAGTACATCGAAATATATATATGATGCAACATGAAATAAATGTATTAAGGCATAAAGAAAGAGAGAAAGAATTAAAAACAGGAGAACTTCAAAAGATTGAAGTGTTAGAGTATCTTTTACCGAAGTTTGAGCCGCTTGATTACGTTCCATATGAAGATGAAAAAGAAACGCATACAATTCATATAAGAGAAGCATTTGAAATATCAGAAAGAAAATTACAAGAATGGGATACAGAAAAGAGACAACAGGAAAACTATTACAAAGTGGATATGAAAACGAAATGGACGGTATTTGCTAGTTATATCGGATTAATGGCTATACTCGGTTACGCAGCTTATGAAGGGTATATGGTTTTACAAGAACATTTGCCAACGAGGAATGTATAGAAAAATATTGTCGAAATGATAGGAAGAATTTATACAGGAATTATATTTCTACGAGAGAATGTTACAAGTATAGTACTACATTGTAATATCTCTAGTAGAGAAGGGGTTCTGTATATGAAGAAATTGTTACGTGTATTCGGGATTATTATCGTGATGATCATTGCGAGTTATAGTCTTATGAAAGTGCTGTTACATTATGCGAATAAGCCTGCTGAGGTAAATACGATAGCTCAAATAGAAGATGTACAAGAAGAAACAAAAGTACTGGATTTTATTCGTATGACACATGAAAGTTATAATAATTTCTTAAATTATGGTAAAGCAGAGAATTATACAGAAGGGGACTGGAACCAATTGAAACAATGGTTTCAACAGCAAGAATCGTCTTTAAAAAATATACATACGGAAATAAAGAATGAAAAAATAAAACGTGATGTAAATAGAAGCTATGAAATTGCAAAAAAAGGTGTGGAACTTCAAAATGTTGAGTATGTAGTTTATGCGCATCGTGTATACCACGACTTGGATATTATCGTAAATAAATATAGAGGTGAAACGAATATCTGGGGGTATACAGAATTTGGAGATGGGAAAGATATAAGGGTAATTGAACAAGCGATACAGTCCAAATAATAATAAGCTAGCTAGCATTCTAGTTGGCTTATTTTCTTTTGTAAGTGCAATGTTCATATATTTTTCACAAAAACACCGTGTGAATAGTGATTAAAATCACAATATGTACTATACAATTCAGTTAAACTAAAAACAGTTAAGGAAATAGAGGAGTGGGATACAATGTTAAGTACAAAAACAATTGAAATCGTAAAGTCAACAGTACCATTATTACAAGAAAAAGGCGTTGAAATTACAACGAGATTTTATGAAATTTTATTTTCGGAACATCCGGAGTTATTGAATATTTTCAACCATACAAATCAGAAAAAGGGAAGACAACAACAAGCGCTAGCGAATGCTGTTTATGCAGCTGCAACGTATATTGATAATTTAGAAGCTATTATTCCAGTTGTAAAACAAATTGGTCATAAGCATAGAAGTTTAGGTATTAAAGCGGAACATTACCCGATTGTAGGTACATGTTTACTACGCGCAATTAAAGAGGTTGCAGGTGCACCTGATGAAGTTTTAAATGCATGGGGAGAAGCTTATGGTGTCATTGCTGATGCATTCATTAGCATTGAAGCAGAGATGTATGAAGAAGCGGCACATAAAGAAGGTGGATGGAAAGATTTCCGTAACTTTGTAGTTGTTAAAAAAGTGAAGGAAAGCGATGTTATTACGTCATTTTATTTAAAACCTGAAGATAGCGGGAAAGTTTCTTCATTCATCCCAGGACAATATGTAACGATTCAAATAAATATCGAAGGTGAAACATATACACATAATCGTCAATATAGCTTATCAGATGCTCCTGGAAAAGAATATTATCGTATTAGTGTAAAAAAAGAAAAAGGTGTAGATACACCGGATGGTAAAGTATCTAACTACTTACATGATCATGTAGAAGAAGGGGATATGTTACCAGTAAGTGCACCAGCAGGAGATTTCGTATTAAATATGGATTCAACTTTACCAGTTGTACTAATTAGTGGTGGAGTAGGGATTACACCGATGATGAGTATGCTAAATACGTTAATTGAACAAGACACAACACGTAATGTATGTTTTGTTCATGCAGCGATAAATAGTAATACACATGCAATGAAAGAACATGTTGAGGCAGTAGATAATAAATACGAGCAAGTTAAAGCGTACACTTGCTATTCTGCACCAACTGAAAAAGATTTGGAAATGAAGACCTTTGATAAAGAAGGTTTCGTTGAAGCAGAATGGTTACAAACTATTATTCCGGCAACGGAAGCAGAATTTTATTTCTGTGGTCCCGTACCATTTATGAAACATATAAATGCTGCACTAACTGATTTAGGTGTGAAACAAGAGCATATTCATTATGAATTTTTCGGTCCAGCAGCAAGTTTACAATAAGATAGATTTGAATAAGCGAAAAACGAGGTATTATTTTACCTCGTTTTTTATTTGTTCTCGTAATAGTCGATTTACCGTTTCACGGCGTATACCAATCAGTTGGCCGATTTCAGTTTGCGTTAATATTTCATATATAGGAATGTCACCTAAATATAGTGTGAACCATTCTTGTAAACGATGAAGACGTTCTTTCGGAGAGACGGTTGTTAATTGATCGATACGCTGCTGCATCATTCTTAATTTTGATTGTAATTGCATAGCGATATTTGCGTATGATGCGGGATTTGCCTGAAGTTGATTGTACCATTCACTACTAATGATAGGTTCAACTTCTGTTTTCATTAAAGCGATTGCTGTACCGTGATACTCCTTCGGTGAAATTAAAGAATGGTGAGGTATCGTTTCACCTGGAACAATAATGTTGAATAAAAATGGTGTTCCATCTTCTTCGATCCTTACTACTTTTAATAAGCCTGTTTTTATAAAATATAAAGGACCGTCCTCGCCTTGACGGAATAGTACATCTCCTTTGTGTAGAATCAATGTTAGCCCCCCATTTAAACATTTCTATTTCTTTTATTGTAGCGTATATGTATAAAGACAATATGCTATTTAAACAGCAATTTCATTGACGAAATGTATGCTATTACAGTAGTATACTATTTAGTGTGTAATAGTACTAGCAATGAATACGCTGTAGGGGGTTTAGTATATTGTTAGATGCGATAAAAATGACGGATATGAGAATTCCGGCGAATGCTATCATTCATGTAGAAGAGATGAAAGGTGGAGTCGTATTATCCGTTGAAGTAGATGGCCAAATTATTTATACGATGGCTTATGATGAAGAAACAGATAGTTATGCTGAATTATATGATCGAAACGATAAGAGGGCGTGCCAAGTACATGAGGATTTTATGGGATGGTCACTTCTTCATTAAAAAAGATGTCAATATGACATCTTTTTTTATTAAACCGATAGAATATACAAAGAAATGAAATATAAGGATAAAATTTGTAATAAATGATTTTGCATTGTTAGCACTTTGTAACTGCAAGTAAACTATTTTTTCGCTATCATAAAGATAATAGTCGCAGTTATAGGAGTGGTCAACTTGAAGAAAGTACATATTTCAAATTATATGCTATTATGTGTTTGTTTAATTTTATTTGTTCTCTTAGGAGGATTTTTATATTCATGTGTATAAGAAAAAACGTATTCTAAAAAGAACACGTTATAAAAAAGAAGTAATAATTAATCTAGTCCCAAGAATAATTAATGTGATACGTAATAAATTAATTACGGCTTTACCACTTAATTTTGTATTGATATAAGCCCCGATTTTTCCACCAATCCATGCACCAGGAATAAGAATTAATGCATAAATCCAGCTGACATTTCCAAGGGAGATGTGAGTTGCAGAACTTACAATGGCTGATAGAAATACGATAAACATCGAAGTTGCTACAGCGATATGTGCTGGGAATGCAAAAAGTAGCATCATTGCTGGAACAAGTAAGGCACCGCCACCAATTCCAAATAACCCAGATATAAAACCAACTATAAAGGCGATAAAGATAGCGAGAAGCGGTGGAAATTGATAGTGTACAGTGTTTCCTTCGTTATCTGTAAAAGAACGTTTAATTACCGTCATATTTGATAAAGAAAGAGGGTTTAATTTGTCTCGTAACATAAGAAGAATAGAGACGAAAATAAGGAAAATCCCAAAATATAAAGAAAATGTATCTTGGTTTAAAAATTTGTTTGCCCACGAGCCGATGATACCACCAGGGCCACTCCCGATAAATAAAATAAGTCCACTTTTGTAATCTACTCGTTTATGCTTCATATAAGTAAGGGTGGAAGATAGTCCTGTAAAAACGACTGTTACCATTGAAGTTCCTACTGCAAGTTGTGGTGATAGACTGTGTAATCCGATTAATAACGGGACAATAATAATTCCGCCACCAAGCCCGACTAGACTCCCGACTGTCCCGGCGATTAGCCCGATGAAAAGTAACATGATGTATTCCAAAATTGCCAACTCCTCTATATAACTTATCCACCAATTATTATACACGCTTTTTCATGAGAAAAAGGTTTGTTCACAAAAAAGTCGTCTTCCTGGAATAATAAGGAAGACGACTTTTGATTAAAAGATTAATTGTAATAAAGAGTAAAATAAAGCAGCTAAAGAAGCTGAAATAGGAAGTGTGATAACCCAAGTAATTAACATGCGTTTTGCAGTTCCCCATTTTACACCTTTTACACGATGAGAAGCACCAACCCCTAAAATAGAAGAAGAGATAACGTGCGTCGTACTAACTGGTAAGTGAATGAATGTTGCACCGAAAATAACAAGTGATGATGATAAATCGGCAGCTACCCCATTTACAGGACGAATTTTCATAATTTGTCCACCGACAGTTTTAATAATTTTCCATCCACCGACAGAAGTACCAAGACCCATTGCAATCGCACAAGATAATTGTACCCAGAACGGGATGTCGCTAGAAGTATGATAGCTATTAGCCATAAGAGCCATCGTAATGATTCCCATTGCTTTTTGCGCATCATTTGTACCATGTGTATAAGCTTGTAATGCAGCAGTGAAAATCTGGAATATACGGAAGTTTTTGTTCGTCTTCGTTAAATTAAAGTTTTTAAAGACTACTTTAAATATGCTGTATACGATATAACCAATAACAAAAGCGATAATCGGTGAAATGATTAAAGCTTCAAGGATTTTTATGAACCCTTTAAGATTTAATGAGCTAATACCTGCCGCAGCGATAGCTGCACCTGCGATCGAGCCAATGATTGCATGCGAAGAACTACTTGGAATACCGTAGTACCAAGTGATTAAATTCCATGCTATTGCCGCAAGTAAAGCAGCTAAAATTACAAGAGAACCATTTTGCAAGGCAAATGGATCAACGATATCTTTTGTAATCGTTTTTGCTACACCTGTAAATGTCATCGCACCTAAAAAATTCATAATAGCTGCCATAATAATTGCATGTCTAGGCTTTAGAGCTTTTGTTGAAACAGCCGTTGCAATAGCGTTTGCTGTATCGTGAAATCCATTAATAAAGTCAAAAGCTAAAGCGCAAATGACTACTAAAACGGTCAGTAACAAGAGTGTATCCATGATCAAACTCCTTACGCGTTCTTCATAATAATTGTTTCTAATACGTTTGCAACGCTTTGGCAGCTATCCGCTACTTCTTCAAGCTCTTCGTAAATCTCTTTGTATTGAATAATTTTAATCGGATCTTTCTCACGAGAGAATAAGTGCTTAATCGCATGACGGCGAATATCATCACATTGTGATTCGTAATCCTTAATCTTAATCGCGTTCGTACGAATGTCGACTAACTTCTTTTTAGACAGTAGTTCAACAGAATTTGCAATCTCAATCGCACATTGATTAATTGCTTCAACGAATTTAATCATGTATTCATCAGCTTCTGTAATAGAATACATTTCGAATAGACCAGCACTATGATCTAATCCGTCTAATACATCATCCATACTCATTGCAAGTTGTAGGATGTCCTCACGTTCAATTGGAGTAATAAACGCTTTGTTTAGCTCCATAATGATTTCGTGAATAAATGAGTCACCTTTTGACTCATACTCTTTCATGCGCATAGAAAACTCTTTTAAATCGCTAGCATTTTTAATTTTATACTCCACGAAAAACTGCGCGCCTTCTTTTAAATTTTCGGAAACATTCATTAACATTTCAGAAAATTTATCTTTTTTTGATTTAAATACCATTATTAGTTACCCCCACAAAAGTAATATATGTAAAATATATTGGCTAGTCAATTCTAACAAAAAACTGTCGTTTTTTAAAACATTTTATCGAAAAGTTTACAAAAACTTAACATAACTCTCATTGTTGTATTAATAATATTAATAATCAATATTGAATATCTTACTTGTAGAATGTCCTTTTCCTACAAAAAGTATGAATGTGAAAGAAAAGCTTTACACTACAGGAAAGACTACGTTATTATAATAAATTTAAAAGGAGGTATATTCTTCCTTTTGAAAAGAAGAGTGTAAACAAACGAAGGAAGTGAACGAATGAAATTGAAGAACACTCACTTAAAAAAAATGCAGGAGTGGTTCAATAAGAGGAAGAAACTTCGTAATTCATTAATTGTATTAGGAAGTTTACTTGCTACTCTATTTATTGCTATAAATATAATAATTTCCATTCAAGACATATCTGAATTAAAACAAGCTGTTCCGCAACCGACCTTAATTTATGATGCAAATAATGAAGTTGCGACTAAATTAGCTTCCTCTAAAACAGAAGGTGTTAAAAGGAAAGATATTCCTGACATTATGGTTCAGGCAATTGTTGCAGTAGAAGATAAGGGATTTTTTAACCATCACGGTATTTACTATAGTGGAATTATAAGTGCAGTTTTTAAAAATATTACAGCAGGAGAAGTTGTAGCAGGGGGAAGTACAATTACACAACAACTTGCGAAAAACGTATTTCTGACACAAGACCGCACATACTCTCGAAAAATAAAGGAATATTTTTTAACAAAAAAAATAGAGCGTACGTATACGAAAGATGAAATTATTGAAATGTATATGAATCAAATTTATTTTGGTGAAGGAGCTTGGGGTATAAAAAGGGCAGCTAAATCTTATTTTGATAAAGATGTAAAAGATTTAACAGTTTCAGAAGCTGCGACGATTGCTGGATTGATTAAAGCACCGTCTGCCTATTCGCCTTATAAAAACTTTAACAAGTCAATCGAACGACGTAATGTTGTATTAAGTTTAATGAAAGAGCAAGGATATATTTCTGACGAACAGTATAATAGAGAAAAAGAGAGCGGCCTTGTGTTAAAACGTGGTGTGGATGATAAATACAAGGGGAAATACTCTCAATATGTAGACTATATTGTTAGAGAAGCGATGGACAAGTACGAATTAACACAAAATGAAATTTTAGCGGGTGGTTATCGTATTTATACAGAGCTTGATCCAAAAAAACAACAGGCTGTGGAAGACGTTGTGAATAATGAGAGTTATTTCAAAGATAATGGGTCGGACCAGCTTATGCAAACGGGTGTAGTTCTTATGAATCCAAAAACAGGTGGTGTACCAGCTTTAGTTGGAGGTAGAGGTCCGTATCAGTTTTTACAGTTTAACCATGCAACCCAATTAAAAAGACAACCGGGCTCAACGTTAAAGCCTCTGGCTGTATATGTACCAGCGTTAGAGGAAGGGTATGAAGTATACGATATATTAAAAGATGAACCATTTAATATTAAAGAATATAAACCGCAAAATAGTGATCATACTTTTCACGGTGATGTGACAATGTATGAAGCCGTGGCAAAGTCGTACAATGTTTCAGCTGTTTGGCTATTGGAGCAAATTGGATTAGATAAAGGATTGAAATCTTTAGAGCGATTTGGTATTCCATTAGTGCCAGAAGATCGTACGTATCCGATTGCTTTAGGCGGGATGCATGTGGGAACCTCTCCGTTTGTAATGGCTCAAGCGTATAGTACATTTGCAAATGACGGTGTTCAAGTGGAAGCTCATGCGATTAGGGAGATACAAAATGCTGAAGGTGAAACAATTGGAAAGTGGTATAAGAAAGAGACGCGGGTGACGAGCGAGAAAATTGCTCAAAAGATGACATATTTATTAAAAGGTGTTGTTGAAAAGGGAACGGGCGAAAAGGCGAAAGTTTATAATGTTGATACGGCAGGTAAGACAGGAACTACTCAAATTGTAAATGGACCGAGCAATGGTGCAAAGGATTCATGGTTTGTTGGATACACACCAGATTTAGTAGGTGCGATTTGGGTAGGATATGATAAAACAGATAGTGATCATTATGTTCCGGGGGGAAGTCAAATTACTACGACAATGTTCCGGGATATTATGAAAAAAGCGAATGCCAATCCAGCTCAAAAAGCATTCCAGTTATCGCTCATATCTGAGGCTGATTATAAAAAACAATTGAATACAATAGAAGAGGAAAAACGAAGAAAAGAAGAAGAGAAGAGAAGGAAAGAAGAGGAACAACAAAGAAAAAAAGAGCAACAAGAGTGGATTGATAAAGTGAAAGAATGGATTCCTTCATTTTGGTAAAAGAAAGAGGCGAATAACAAAATTCGCCTCTTTTTTGTATGAAAAACAAAATGAAACTTTAATCGGTGGGGATTTTTGTCTATCCCTATTAGCTATTAATCGATATCCATTGAGATACAAGATATTACTCGTTAAGTAGAATGTTCGTACTGCCAAAGGATTCGGGATCGTATGTGACGATTATTTTTCCTTTACTAATAGGTTCGTAAGGTAATTCTTCTTCATAATTACCATTATTTTCATTGTGGATAGAAAGTGTAATTTCATCGATTTCTTTATTTGTATATTGATTTTTAATCGTTTCAGCAATTTGAAGTAACGCTTCGGAACTAGAAGCTTTCGTAATAAGCATTCCTTTTATAACTTTTTTTTCATTCTTTGTGGTATTGGAATAAGGGATGTTGCTTTGTTTCGTATACAAAAGTTTGTATGGAACAGTTTTTCTCTCTGCTTGTGATATAGTGGAATATTTTAGAGTTAAAAAAAATCCTACACATAAAATAATGCATACCATAAGAGCAAACCAAATGCGTATTAGTGACATAACTCTCATTTTCATCCCTCTTTCATATCTTTGACTTCACTATTTATCATACAGAATGAGGATTAAGGTAGAGTAAATTTGAGGTAAAGAAACATAAAGAAGGAGCACTTATCCTCCCAAATAAGTGCTCCTTTCTATATAAAGAGAGATTTAATGCACGGTAAAACGATACATATTATTATAAATATGCTTATTTAGTGAAAATTAGTAAATTCGGAATACTGATAGTGTTGCAGTTGTATCACCTGTGTTAGGAATAGAAATAGTGTTTGCTGTAGGCTGTATAGAAATCGTTGTACCAGCTTGTAAAGTAACGATTGTAGAGAACGAAACAGCACTACCGATAACATTAGTTGAGAAATTACGAGTAGGTGGTTGACCATTGAATGAAATACCAAATCCAAATGGTGAAGATCCTGGGAAAGTTGTAGACGCTGAGAAACTAATATCATATACGCCTGTTTCTAAAACTGTTAAAGTATCTGTAGTGTCATTAAAATTAATATTATTTATTTCAAAAACTTGATTGAATTGGATATTAATTCCAGGTGATATAGTTTGAGCATTGGAGTTTCCAATTGCAGCGATAGTTACAGGAATTGGAGTACCCGCTGGTCCTGTTGCGCCGGTAGCACCTTGAGCGCCGGCCGGTCCTTGAGGTCCAGTAGCACCTTGAGCGCCGGCCGGTCCTTGAGCTCCAGTAGCACCTTGAGCACCGGCCGGTCCTTGAGCACCAGTAGCACCTTGAGCACCCGCTGGTCCTTGAGCACCAGTAGCACCTTGAGCACCCGCTGGTCCTTGAGCACCAGTAGCACCTTGAGCGCCAGCTGGTCCTTGAGCACCAGTAGCACCTGTTGCGCCAGCTGGCCCTTGAATACCTTGAGGTCCTTGAGGTCCAGTAGCGCCTTGAACACCCGCTGGTCCCTGTGCACCTTGAGGTCCTTGAGCACCAGTAGCACCTTGAGCGCCGGCCGGTCCTTGAGCACCAGTAGCACACCTTGAGCACCCGCCGGTCCTTGAGGTCCAGTAGCCCCCTGAGGACCGGTAGCACCAGTAGCGCCTGTTGCTCCTCCTCCAAGGCAACCTGATCCGTATTGAACTAGGATAGTTTGGATTTCTGTAATGAGTTTAACTAGTTTGTCGATCGTACAGCAATCTACCTTGAATAATTTGGCGATATACAATAAATAATTAAGCAAGCTTTGCAGCTCAACATACAATGCTCCGCATGAGAAAGGTTTTGTTCTTAAAATAGTTAATAGATTAGCGATAATAGAATTTCCAATTTGTTTTTGTGCTGGAGACAAATCTAAGCAATTGAGGAATTTTTGTAGGTTATTTAGGGTAGCGATCAAGTTATCGATATTATTTTGAGAAGGGTTTTGAAAGACAGCTTGAATAGCTTGGCCAAGAGCTTGAAGAAGTTTAACGAATTCTGTAAGTTCGGACTTAGAGATGTTAATATGACTACAAGCTCTGACTTCGCAACAATCATTACCATAAAATACTTTTCCTTTATTTTTATTGTTCATCTTTTCATTCTTTTCTTTCATAGAATCAATAGCCATTACTATATATTAAAATGAAATTCATACTGAATTCGTGATGGACAAACTACCATTTCTAAAAAAATAAGAAGTTTGCCTACCAAGCAAAAACAATTAAGTTATGGAGAAAGATTTATAGAACTTAAAGAAGATTATTTCAACATAAAAAAGCATGCCAATTGTTGAGAGTATATAACAATTGGCATGCTTCTTGTGGAGGAGTACCTCATTAGTATTCATTTAATCTTTCAAGGGTCGTTTTAGGTAAAATTGGAATTGAAATAGCGAAAGTTGTACCATCTTCATTACTGGTCATTTTTAATGTACCGTTATGATTTTGAATAATTTTCTTTGTTACTGACAAGCCCAGTCCTGTACCTGAATCTTTTGTTGAGAAGAATGGATCAAAGATATATTCTTGAATGGCTGGTGGAATACCAATTCCATTATCAGTGAAAGTAATACGAACAAAATTATCAAGGCGATAACTAGTAATTTGGATAGAAAGTTTCTTTTCGCCTTGAGCATCGACAGCGTTCTGAAATAGGTTTAAAAAAACTTGCACCAGTTCATGACGATCAATATGGACTAATACATCATCCAATTCGGTAGAAAAATTATAATCAATTGCAATGTTATGTAAAAAGACTTCACTAGCTAGTAACTGTTGAATATATTCACGTAAAAATGTGTTAATAGGAAACGGTTCTCTTGTAAATTCCCGTGTTTTTGAAATAGCTAAAAATTTTGTAATAATACCATTTGCGCGGTCTAATTCAGGAATGAGTAAGTTTTCGAATAATTCTTTATTAGATGGAGAAACACTTTCTTGTAAAAATTGTAAGTAACCCCGTACGGTTGTAAGAGGATTACGTACTTCATGTGCAATCCCAGCTGCAATTCGCCCTGCTAACGAAAATTTCTCTGCATCACGTTCTGTGTTTAAATAATGAAAGACACTAATAACTCTAAATATTTCTCCGTTATAATCACGAATAATTCGGTTATTTAATATGCCGTAGTTTTTGTCTAAAACTTCTTCATTATATAATTCTGTTCCCGTTCTTAATGTTTCAAGAGCTTTAATTTTTTCTTCTGGCAATTTTAATAATTGTTGAATTGGTTTTCCGATTATATCATTTCGTACTACACCAAAATCATCTGCTGCAGCTTGATTACATAAAGTTATATTTCCTTTACTATCAACAAAGGTTACATGATGTGAAAAAGCATCAAAAATATGAACAAAGTATGTTTCAAGTTGTTTAAATAAAAATAATGAATCACAAGTAAGTTGAAATTCAGCCTCTTTATTTTCTCTTTTTATGTTTTGGATGGAATGAGTCGTTCTCGTTTTCTTTATTTGTAAACCAATATGTGGATTTTTATATGTAAAATGATGTGGTAATTGATTCACAAGTTCTTCATAAAAACGTACTTTATTTTCTAATTCTTCTATTCGTTTTTCATGAGATACAATATCATCGTTTGGAAGCATAAATAAATAACCCCTCAATTTAAAAATTCTTCCATCTAGTATATCATATTTTTATACGGATACTCTTAAAGAAGGGGCTACTTAATGAAATTGATTAGTCGAAGTGTTCGGTAAGTGAGTAGAATGGATAGAAGGTGAAGTTAAAAAGGGAGGGATATATTTGCTTTTCATTGGAGTGACAGGGTGGGGAGATCATGATTCTTTATATATAGATCCCTATGAAAATAGAAATAAATTGCGAACATATAGTGAGCATTTTCCTATTGTGGAAGTGGATAGTTCATTTTATGCGATGCAACCTGCGCGAAACTATACAAAATGGGCAACGGAGACACCGAAAGATTTTTCTTTTGTCGTAAAAGCATATCAAGGGATGACGGGACATATGAAAGGTGAAATTCCGTTTTCTACGTTCGACGATATGTTTGATGTGTATAAACAATCTATTCTTCCTTTAATAGAAGCTAATAAATCAAAAACGATTTTATTTCAATATCCACCATGGTTTGATTGTAAAAAGAAAAATGTGGATTTTCTTCGATATACGAAAGAGAAAATGGAAGGTTTGCCGTGTGCCATAGAATTTCGAAATCAAACATGGTTTTATCCAGAAATGAGAGATAAGACTTTACGGTTTTTGGAACAGGAGAAATGGATTCATACAATTTGTGACGAGCCACAGGCGGGGATAGGTTCGGTACCGCTCGTTTTAGAAGTAACGAATGCAGAGATGGTGTTAATACGTTTTCATGGTCGAAATGTTCATGGCTGGCTGGATAAAGGGGAAAATTGGAGAGCGGTTCGCTGCTTATATCGCTACAACAATAAAGAATTAGAAGAATGGGTAGAAAGACTAGAGCAATTGAAAAAGAAGACAAAGGGCATATATGTACTATTTAACAATAATTCGGGCGGAGATGCAGCGGATAATGCGAAACAACTTATGAAAATGATGAACATTACATATGGTGAGCCGAAGCCCGAGCAATTAAATTTATTTGAATGATAATAAACAAGAAAGGCACTGTACAAACAGGGGGAATGTACAATGCCTTTCTATATGAAAAAGAGGGGTAACAATGTTACTGAGCGTTTGGTTGATTCATCAATTGTTGGCTTCGTAATAAATGATAATGGTTATCATTATCATTGTCAATAGTTTTCCGAAAAATAAATAAAAAACTTTTTATGAGACAGTAACGGTTAGGAAGATTCCTGATAAAAAGTTAGGCAGAAGCAAAGAAGTTTTTCGAGGAGAATGCTAGTGAACTCCTGATAAAGTATCAAAAAAAGAACAGCAATTAATGCTGTTCTTTTCCAGTAACGAATTGTTGTAAATCAAAAGGAGTTATCGCTTGGATAAACTCTTTTGAAATAAGTGTTTGAACAAGAGTACTCTCAGAAATGGAAGCACCTGTTTTCTTTTCATAAGCTTGTTTTAATAAATCAAGTTTTTCAGCCGTTTCTTTCGGTAATTCAATTGTTAATGTGTTCATAATTTCTCCCCCTTATTATTAGAGTACCACTACAATATAGGAGAGACAAGAAAAGAGAATGTGAAACATAAAAAAGGTTACCATT
>NZ_BPLI01000053.1:0-62890 GCF_019656175.1 Bacillus sp. BML-BC051 | reverse complement strand
TAAAGTTTCACTTTATGTAGAAAAGAGGGGTATATAATGGAAGTAACAAGTAAAACAGAATCTGTTGTTGTGAAATATGAAGGGCGCGTTGCAACGGTTATGGTCAATCGCCCAGAGGTGTTAAATGCATTAGATGAGCCAACGTTAAAAGAGCTATTACAAAAACTGAAAGAAGTAGCGGAGAGTTCTGCACACATTGTAGTGTTATGCGGAAACGGCCGTGGTTTTTCTGCGGGTGGAGATATTAAATCGATGCTTTCAAGTAATGATGAAAGCAAGTTTGATGGTATTATGAATACTATTTCTGAAGTTGTTGTAACGTTATATACGATGCCGAAGCTTGTTATTAGTGCGATTCATGGACCAACTGCTGGTCTTGGATTAAGTATTGCATTAACAGCTGATTATGTGATGGCGGATATTTCATCCATTATTGCGATGAACTTTATTGGAATCGCTTTAATTCCAGATGGTGGCGGCCATTTCTTCCTTCAAAAGCGTGTCGGTGAAAACATGACGAAGCAAATTATTTGGGAAGGAAAGAAATTATCAGCAACAGAAGCGCTTGATATCGGCTTAATTGATGAAGTAATCGGCGAGGATTTCCAAACGGCTGTGAAGCAAAAAATTAGTGAATGGTCACAAAAGCCGATTAAAGCGATGATTCAAACGAAGCAAATTTTATGTGAAGTAAACCGCTCTAATTTAGAACAAACATTGCAGCTTGAAAAACGCGGCCAATATGCGATGAGACAAACAGCGGATCATAAAGAAGGCATTGCTGCATTTTTAGAAAAACGTTTGCCAGCATTTAAAGGGGAATAAAGTGAATTTTGAATGAATGGCGGTTTTACTGCCGGTTAATTTAAGGTAAAGGGGAGAAAGTGCTAACACATTTTAGTATAATTGTGTTAGCACTTTTTTTAAGGAGTAATATATGAAGAAAATTATCGGTGTTATCGGCATAATTGTCATAGCATATTATGCGTTGCATAGTACACCATCTATGGCGGTACGGACTGCTTTGTTTTTTGAAGGACATCCAAGCGTTGCGTTTTCTGGCAAGGTGACGAAAGAAAAAGATGTGAAAAAAGAAGCAATTCCAGATGAGTACCAAACTTTATATGGTAAGGAAGAAGAATCAGAGCACTATTTCTTTCCTCACGTAAGAGCACATGGATCAGGAATTGATATGCTTAGTGCGTGCGTGAAGAAAGAATGGTTTTTCTATAAAGCAGAGCTCGGATGTTATTAAACATAGGAGGATGAATGATGTCAGCATATAACAAGTTAGTAAGAGACCGTGTTCCAGAGAAGATTTTGATGTCTGGAAAAACATATACAGCACAAAAATTAACAGGACACGCATACATACAAGCTTTAGCGAAAATTGGAACGGAAGAAATTCGTGAATTTGCTTCCATGAAAGAGCGTGAACATGCGCTTGATTCTCTTGCGGATGCACTGGAAGTAATTATTTCATTAGCGCGTGCAGAAGGCGCAACAATTGAAGATGTAGAGCGTCTTCGTAAGCAAAAAGAAATAGAGCGCGGTGGATTTGAAAGAGGCATTTATTTATTAGATGTTTCAGAAGAATAGATTTGTAGGAAAAGCATAGCGTTACTCATTAACGCTATGCTTTTTTGTTGCAATTAAACTAATAATGAAGAAGATAGCTGTTACTACCCAGCCAATTGTAATAGAAGTAGTAGTATGAACTGCATAAGAAACTTGTAAACAAAGTAATGATGCTAAAAACCAAATGATTGCAATGTGTACATATTTTTTTGATATATTCATATTGTATAACTCCTTTTGTATACTAAAGTGAATTTTACTACAGTTCAGAAAATTAAGCTATATGAGTAGAGGTTTTCTAGCAAATTTTGTATACTAAATAATAGGAAAAATGAGGAGGAAACGACAATGGCACATCATGCGAAAGAAACGATGGAACTGATTAAGGAGCTTGTCTCTATTCCGAGCCCGTCTGGAAATACAGAGAAAATCATTCGTTTTATTGAAAACTATGTAAGTGAGTGGAATGTAGAAACGAAGCGTAACAATAAAGGCGCTCTTATTTTAACGGTAAAAGGAAAAAATGATGCACAGCACCGTTTATTAACGGCACACGTTGATACGTTAGGGGCGATGGTGAAAGAAATTAAGCCTGACGGTCGTCTAAGTCTTTCTATGATTGGTGGATTTCGCTGGAACTCTGTAGAAGGGGAATATTGCGAAATTGAAACATCAAGTGGTAAGACGTATACAGGGACGATCTTAATGCATCAAACATCTGTGCATGTATATAAAGATGCAGGTGAAGCGAAACGCGATGAGAAAAATATTGAGGTTCGTATTGATGAGCGTGTCTTTTCAGCTGATGAAGTACGCGAATTAGGAATTGAAGTAGGAGACTTCGTTTCATTCGATCCGCGTGTTCAAATTACAGAGAGTGGATACATAAAATCACGTCATTTAGATGACAAAGTAAGTGTTGCGATTTTATTAAAATTAATTAAGAGATTACAAGACGAAAACGTAACATTACCATATACAACTCATTTCTTAATTTCTAATAATGAAGAGATTGGATACGGTGGTAACTCTAACATTCCAGAAGAAACGGTTGAGTATTTAGCGGTTGATATGGGAGCGTTAGGTGATGGACAAGCATCTGACGAGTATACAGTATCTATTTGTGCAAAAGACTCTAGTGGTCCGTATCATTATGCACTACGTAAACATTTAGTAGAGCTCGCGAAAACGAACAATATCGAATATAAAGTAGATATTTATCCGTACTATGGATCGGATGCATCAGCTGCGATTCACGCTGGATTTGATGTGAAACATGCATTAATTGGAGCGGGTATTGATTCTTCTCATGCATTTGAGCGCACACATGAAAGCTCGATTGCACATACAGAAGCACTTGTTTATGCATATGTATTATCAGAGATGATTACGGAGTAAGAAAAGAAATAGGCTGCCAGAGGTAGCCTATTTTTTGTGGAGGTCGATTTAAAGCGAGTTTGAACGACTTTATTTAACAAAAAATAAATTAATTGTATTTTATTTTACAATATTAAGAAAGTAGGTTTACTACATAATTCGAGTATTATAAAATAATAGAGGCGCATTAATTTTTTTTGTTCGGATTTACTTTGATTTATATATTAAGATTACGCGTTATTAAAAAGATGATTATCGAGAGGAGTATTATTTTTTATGAAGTATCGTGCAGTCGCGGCAGGTATTTTAGCCGCAAGTTTATTATCGTCTCCAGTAAGTAGTTTCGCAGCAGCGAAGAAGTTTTCGGATGTTCCTACATGGGCGCAAGAATCAGTTGATTATTTAGTAGGAAAAAAAGCGCTTGATGGAAAGCCAGATGGAACGTTTTCTCCATCTGAAGCAGTAGATAGAGGATCAGCTGCAAAAATCTTAGCAGTCGTTCTTGGTTTACCAATTGATCTAAAAGCAAAGCCATCTTTTAAAGATGCACAAAGCCATTGGGCAGCACCATACATTGCTGCAGTGGAAAAAGCAGGTGCAATTAGTGGAGATGGTACTGGTAATTTCAATCCATTCGGTAAAATTAACCGTGCATCTATGGCATCTATGTTAGTACAAGCGTACTCATTAGATAAGAAAATTATTGGAGAACTTCCAACACAGTTTAAAGATTTGGAACCTCATTGGGGTAAGAAACAAGCTAATATTTTAGTAGCTTTAGAGATTTCTAAGGGTACGGGAAGTGGCTGGAATCCTGAAGGAACTGTAACTCGTGCGGAAGCAGCTCAGTTCATTGCAATGGCTGATAAAGATAAAACAAATACATCAAAAAGAATGTACATGAACAGAAACTTTATTACATATCATCAACCATCATTATCATCTGGTATTACTGACGTTCAGCATAAGCCACAAATGGTTGAAGTGAAAGAGCAAAGAGCAGACGGCTGGTTAAAAATTGTAACAAGTAAAGGTGAGAAGTGGACACCTCTAACAGAAAAAACAGAAACGATTAACCAAGACTTTACTGCATATGAAACAGCTTCACATAGTTCTAAAGTGCTAGGTACATATAATGCACAAACAGTAACGATTATGGAAGAGAGCGGCAGCTGGATTCGTATTCGCGTAGGCGCTGGATTCCAGTGGGTTGATAAAAATCAATTAAACCCAGTAAAACAAGGGAACTTCTTAGAAGGTAAAGCGATTATTATTGATCCAGGTCACGGTGGAATTGACTCGGGTAATCCTGGTTATTATGAGAAAGAAAGTCAAACTGTATTAGACGTATCGTTACGATTAAAGAAAATATTTGAGCAAAAGGCACCATTTACTGTTATGTTCACTCGTACAGATAATACACGTCCAGGAGTAGACTCAACAGATTCATTGAAAAAACGTGTAGAATTTGCACAGGAACATAATGGAGATATTTTTGTAAGTATCCATGCTAATGGTTCTGAAAAGAAAAATGGACAAGGTACAGAAACGTTATATTATCAGTCAGCAAGAGCAAAAGTAACGAATCCGCATGTAGAAGACAGTATGTTATTAGCACAAAAAATTCAAGACCGTCTTGTAGCAGCACTTGGAACAAAAGATCGTGGTATAAGACATCAGGACTTATACGTAACTAGAGAAAATACAATGCCAGCTGTATTAACAGAATTAGCATTTGTAGATAATAAAAGTGATGCAGATAAAATTGCTACACCAAAACAGAGACAAGCTGCAGCGGAAGCGATTTATCAAGGTATTTTAGATTATTACGAAGCGAAGGGTAATAGCGTATCTTCTTTCCGTTAATACATCAAAAGAGATTGCCAATGGCAGTCTCTTTTATTTATTAACGTTTCTCTTTATTTCAGGCATGTGATATCATTTAATTTTATATGAAAAAGTATTGTAATTATAACGATATAGAGGATGATAATAGATTGAATAATCATAGTAAAACACCTGCATGTATATATACGTATGCATTTCGCGAGGAGGAGCGTGCTTTATGTTATTTGGAAATGCGCTCGTTCTTTGGAACGGAGTCTCACGTTAATATTTTGAAAAGTGATGTCAAAATTGACCCAAGTAGAAGTGCGTTTATAAAAGAGCGCGTTGAAGTTATGTATGAAGGCGACGACTTAGAAAGTATTTTAAAACAAGTGGAACAAATTGATTTGGCGGGGGCGTCATTTAAAGTTATCTTCGTTAAAATCAATGATCTTGGGAAAGAAAATAAAATTGAATATGGGGAAAGACGTCTCATTGAACGCGACCTCGGTATGCATATTGAGGGAGAAGCGGATGTTCGTAATCCAGAGCGTGTATTCGGGATTGTTCCTCTTGGAGGACGCTGGTACTTCGGACACTATGTAGAAAGTGAGCCAGTTTGGTATCATCACATAAAAAAACCGCATAGTTATTCGACATCTCTTAGCACACGTGTTGCGAGATCAGTTGCCAATATTGCTGTACCAAATCCAGATGGAGTACGAGCGATTGACCCGTGCTGCGGTATTGGAACAGTAGTAGTGGAAGCACTTTCTATGGGGATTAACATCGTTGGTAGAGATATTAATCCACTTGTTGTGCTTGGAACGAGAAAAAACATTGCACATTTCGGGTTTGAAGGAACAGTTACAAAAGGTCCAATCGAGGAAATTACGGAGAACTACGACGTTGCCATTATCGATATGCCGTACGACTTATTTACACATGCAACACCAGAAGACCAGTTCTCCATTCTTTCAAGTGCACGCCGCATCGCTAAAAAAGTAGTCGTTGTCACGATGGAAACAATGGACGACATGATTCATGAAGCAGGATTTGAAATTACAGATCGCTGTGTTACAAGAAAAGGATCATTTACTAGACAAATTCTCGTTTGTGAATAAGAAAAGAAGGTCACCCGTTTGGGTGACCTTTTTTGCTTTGTATTGGTGTGTGATTGGTTGGTGGAATGGAGGAGTGATTTGGCGGGAATTGTTGAATCACTGATAAATGCCGAGAAGCAATCGATAACAGATTACTCTTTTTTTGTCTTCTCTTGTTCTGCAGTTAGTAAATTGCGCAAGACGTGTCCGCGGTAACTTTCTAGTTTTCGTCCTTCGTGATAGCGTACGCCTAATTTCTTTAGTTCAGCTACGTACCAGCCTTTTGTTCCGTAGTACATTGGATCACTTCCTTTTTGCTTTTGAACAGTATATGTGGCAGGGTGAGAGAATTTTCTTTTTTAGGGTTACAAAATCAAAAAAACATGTAAGGAGACTTCTATTTCTAGTTTATTAAAATAGGCTTTATAGTAAGAATTTCTAAAAATATAAAGGGGGAATATGTTTTGTTTCCAGGTACTTTATATGAAACACATGTTAAAACAAGAAATTTAGAAGTAGCAAAAGAGTTTTATACGAAACTTGGGTTATTTCATGCTCGTACGATTGAAGACCGCCGTGTAGCATTCTTTTGGTTTGATAAAGATAATAAGAAGGAACAAATGCTGGGCATTTGGGAGGTATCAGAAGAGGAATTCCATAAAAGTCACTTTGCATTCAAGGTTAACTATGAAGAAATCATTCATGCAAGGGAATGGCTTCTTAATAAAGGAATAAACCCAAGGGCCGCTTTCGGTCTTGAACCATCTGAGCCTATGGTCCAGACGTGGACACCTACTGCAAATCTTTATTTTTATGATCCTGACGGTAATTCTTTAGAGTTTCTATGTTTACTTCCTGAAAAGAAAAACGTAAAACAAGATGTCATGCATTTAAGTGAGTGGGAAAAATTGCCGAGTGAAATATAAAGTGAAACTTTAATCAGTGGGGGTTTTGTTCATCCCCCACTGATTATTAGTTGAACCAATCGGGCTTTTACGGGCAGTTGATCCCCCACCTAACTTCTTTGCTTTCGCTGAATTTTGAGGTGGGGGTCTTACTGCCCGTTAAATGCGGGATAAATTTGATTTTGGCACAAATCCCGCGAAATAATTAAAAAAGGAACCATAATGTTGCTCAAGTAGTGACGTTATGGCTTTTTTGTTTTGTGCGGGCTAATAATCATTTACTGTCTACTGTATAAAAAAATAGACAGTAGTGTATGCTTTTTTACACAATGTATACAATTTTATACCCTATGCGTTGGCATGATATTTGCAATAAAAATAGTATCAACATATAGGGGAGAGATAGAAATGAAGGTTAGTAAAGTGTACACGACGATTGATGCTCATGTAGCTGGGGAACCACTTCGAATTATTACAGGCGGCGTGCCAGAAATAAAAGGAGAAACGCAGCTAGAAAGACGCGCGTACTGTATGGAACATTTGGATCATCTTCGCGAAATTCTTATGTATGAACCGAGAGGACATCACGGCATGTACGGTTGTATCATTACTCCGCCTGCAAGTGCTCATGCTGATTTTGGCGTATTATTTATGCACAATGAAGGCTGGAGTACGATGTGTGGTCATGGCATTATTGCTGTTATTACAGTCGGAATTGAAACCGGTATGTTTGAAGTGACAGGTGAGAAACAAAAGTTCACTATTGATAGCCCTGCTGGAGAAGTGATTGCATACGCGAAATATAATGGGAGTGAAGTAGAGTCCGTATCATTTGAAAATGTCCCTTCATTTGTATACAAAAAAGACGTTCCTATTAAAATAGATGACTATGAATTTCAAGTAGATATCGCGTTTGGCGGAGCTTTTTATGCTGTGGTGGATAGTAAAGAATTTGGTTTGAAGGTTGATTTCAAAGACTTAGCTGCTATTCAAACGTGGGGCGGTAAAATTAAGCACTACATCGAGAGCAAAATGGAAGTAAAACATCCACTTGAAGAAGGATTAAAAGGAATATACGGCGTTATTTTCTCAGATGAACCGAAAGGAAAAGACGCAACTTTACGAAATGTAACGATTTTCGCTGATGGGCAAGTAGATCGTTCTCCTTGCGGCACAGGGACTTCCGCAAGAATCGCAACTCTTTTTGAAAGAGATGCCCTACAAAAGGGAGAAATTTTCGTTCATGAATGCATTACTGACGGAAAATTCGAAGGAGAAGTATTGTCCGTAACAGTGGTAGATACATATGAAGCTGTCGTTCCGAAAGTAACGGGGCATGCATTTATTACAGGATTTCATCAGTTCGTTGTAGACCCGAGAGATGATTTGAATCGGGGATTTTTGTTAGGATAGAAGAAGGAGGTGGAAAGATGTGCTAGTTATAAGCGCGAACGAACAACGAAATTTAGTAAATATGAACGAAGTCATTGAATACGCGGCGCTTGCTTTAAAAGAATTTTCCGCAGAAAGAACAATCACACCAATACGCGGCTCATTACCATTTGCGAACGAGAAAAATACGGCCTTAATTATGCCTTCAGTAGCGGAAGGACTTGAGGCACTTGGTTTAAAAGTAGTAACTGTAGTCCCCGAGAACAAAAAGATAGGAAAGAAAACGATAAACGGAATTGTGATGCTATCAGACTTTCAAACGGGAGAACCGCTCGCACTTTTAGAAGGATCCTACTTAACGATGATTCGAACAGGCGCCCTATCAGGAGTAGCGACAAAACATTTAGCTCGTCATAACGCAAAAACGTTATGCATCATCGGGACCGGTGAACAGGCAAAAGGGATTGCCGAAGCTGTATTTGCGGTGAGAGATATTGAAAAAGTCATTTTATACAATCGAACAGAAGAAAAAGCATATGCATTTGCGCAATATATACAAGAAAGATTCAATAAACCTGCTTATGTGCACACAAATGCAAATGAAGCGATAAGCGAAGCAGACATCATCGTCACAACTACGAACGCATCCACACCAGTCTTCTCAGAAAAACTACAAAAAGGCGTCCACATAAACGCCGTCGGTTCATTCAAACCGAACATGCAAGAACTACCATCTCACGCCATCGCTAATGCAAACAAAGTAGTAGTCGAATCAAAAGAAGCAGCACTAGAAGAAACAGGTGACCTTCAAGTTCCAGTGCGAGAAGGTTTATTTGAAGCAAGCGACATTCATGCTGAACTTGGTCAAATCATAAGCGGAGAAAAACCTGGTAGAGAGAGCGATGAAGAGATTACTATTTTTAAATCGGTTGGTTTGGCAGTGGTAGATATTATCGTTGCGAAGTATTTGTATGAGAGAGCGGTGGAGAATGGGGTGAGGAATAGGATTGAGTTTTGAGGGACTGCCTTTTGGTGGTCTTTTTTGTTTGTGGGCGTGGTACGGTTGCGGGCAAGCAGAAGGCTTATCCTATGGATTTTCTAACTTTTTATCCATTTATTATGCATACAAGATTTTAACGAGAAGTATGTTTCAATTTTTCCATCTTTCAGTTTGAAGACAAGTTGATCAGCATATAAATTAATTTCTTTGTAGGTTACAACACCTTTCTGATAGGACACATTGACTACTTGGTATCAAAGTAGCCTTTTTCATTTTTGTTTTCCTATTTTGAGTGTTATGGTCTTAACTTTGAATAACAAACTCTATTAATATAAAATATAGAAACAATTCACAAGAAAGAATCATGTAAGAAGGACCTGTATTTGATATTTTCCAATCACCGAATTATCCATATACGAAAGGGCTATTAAACTCCTTGCCCGCATGCGATGGACATTTGTGAAAAAGAACGTCCGCCATATTTTGAAATCGGAAACGAAAGACGTTCCATGTGTTGGTTAAACGATAGGGCGGTAGGTGATTCACATGCATGAAGAAAACTTAATTGAAGTTCGGAACTTAAAAAAATATTTTCCTATTAAAAAGGGACTATTCGGCAGAAAAATAGAGCAATTAAAAGCAGTCGATGACTTAAGCTTCACAATTAAAAAAGGTGAAACATTCGGATTAGTAGGCGAATCGGGCTGCGGAAAATCAACGACAGGAAGAAGCATCATTCGTTTACACGATGTCACTTCAGGGAACATCCTATTCGACGGAAAAGACATCGCAAGTTTAAAGGAAAGTGAACTAAAAGAATATAGAAAACGAATGCAAATCATTTTCCAAGATCCATACGCATCATTAAACCCAGCAATGAATGTATTCCAAATTATTAGCGAACCAATGAACATTCACGGCACTTATGAAAAAGAAGAACAAAAAGAAATCATCTTAGACCTGCTAAAAAAGGTAGGCCTAAAAGAAGAACACTTATATCGCTACCCGCACGAATTTAGCGGAGGACAAAGACAGCGCATCAGCATCGCGCGCACTATCTGTAAAACCAGATTTTATCCTATGTGACGAACCAATCTCAGCACCAGATGTCTCAGTCCAAGCACAAGTCGTAAACATGCTGCAAGACATCCAAGAAGAAACAGGTGTCACATACTTATTCATCGCACATGACCTATCAATGGTACGGCACATATCAGACAGAATCGGAGTCATGTACCTAGGAAACATAGTAGAAATTGCCGACAGCGAAGACCTATACACAAAACCGGCACATCCATACACACAAGCACTACTCTCATCCATGCCAGAACCAGACCCAACAAGCACAGGCAAAGAACGGATCATCCTGCAAGGCGAAGTACCAAGCCCGCTAAACTCACCATCCGGCTGCAAATTCAGAACGCGCTGCAAATTCGCCACTGAAAAATGCGCGCAGGAAGTACCGAAGATGGTTGAGATTGAGAAGGGGCATGAGGTGGCTTGTCATTTGTTTTAGAGGGAGAGCATCGGGGGAACCTGGTGGTATTTCAGTTGGTAATATGATAACTGGTATGGCTTGTAACGTTAAATAATATCCTTTCAAAAAAATATTTAAGTCTATATTTATAATTTTTTCTATCTCAATGCATAAAGACAGGGGAGGATTATATTTAATTCCCTTCCATACTTCTGATGGGGTGGACATCAGTGAGATGTGGTGTTTTGTTCACGGACTTTTAACATCTTTATTTACAGTGTTTTGAATGTAAACTAATAATAAAAAGTTTGCTTTCAAATTAGAAAAGGTTAGTCCTCACTCCACTCCAGCTAAAAACCTTACACCCAAAAACAAAGGGGAACTCAATTGTTCAAACTCATATAAAGTTTCAATTTTGTCTAAGCATCCATTAGGATATACAATTGATCATCTATTTTTCTTTACATAATCTCCAGATACAGTCCATATCAACTATAGATTCTTGTCTTATGCTAAATGTAATCAAAAAAGCAAGTAGATAAAGATAATGACTAAAACATTAACTCTAGATACTTTTTTGATGAATATTACAAATAAACAGGAGGTAATGAAAAATGATTAAAACATTATTAGCAGGAGCACTTTTAAGTACAGGATTGGTAGCGGGAGGTGCAGTAGGTGCAGATGATGCGAAAATGGACAATTTAAAGTCAAATGAAAATAGTTCAAATCAAGTAATTACACAAAGTGCAGATGGAACAATGTCTTTCTCACAAAACTTTGATTTACCTAAAGATGCAGTGCCAGCAACTCCTAAAGGAGACGCAAAAACTGTTGAAAGAACAGAAGGTACAGGTTCTCAAGAAGGAAAAATGATACCAACAAAAGAAGGTACAGATTCTCAGCCTGGATTTGAAATGGGAGCCCCTGAAAAACCAGAACATGCAAAAACTGTTGAAAGAACAGAAGGTACAGGTTCTCAAGAAGGAAAAATGGTACCAGCAAAAGAAGGTACAGATTCTCAATCTGGATTTGAAATGGGAGCCCCTGAAAAACCAGAACATGCAAAAACTGTTGAAAGAACAGAGGGTACAGACTCTCAAGAAGGAAAAATGGTACCAACAAAAGAGGGAAATTAAATAATATATAGTTATAACGAAGAGCATCCAAAAGGGGTGCTCTTTTTATATTGTAGGGATTAACTAGTTTTACTCAATATAGAACTGTAGGAGGAATTGAGGCTAGAATATAGGTTACTGTCTCTTCAAATCATGGTGTTGGAAGCACTAGTTTTGGTGGTAACGTTACAACATAAACATTTTATTAGAGATTTTCTAAATTTACATACACTCTAGATGGACTACATATTAACTTCAGATACTTGTTTTATGATACAAGTAATCAAACAAAAGGAGGGCAATACAAAATGATTACAACAGTATTAACAGGGCACTCTTTTAAGTACAGGAGATTATTAACAGGTGGAGAAAATGTTGAAGATGTACAGACAGATAAATATATTCCATATGAACAAAATGAATGGCAGCAAACTCTAGAAAAGTATGATTCGAAGAAATTTGAGTTATAAAAAGAAAATAGATAAATATAGTGAAAATAGATAAATTGACAAGAGAAAAGCACTTTGTGTATATCACAGGTGCTTTTTATTTTTATTTTCATTTTGATATAGGGCTTGAATTAAATTTTTAGACTAAAATATATACGGCAAAAAGGGGGGAGTTCATTGCACAAAGTTATTTATGGAATATTAATTTTAATTTATACTTTGTATTCATTTTTTGTAAGTGATGGAAGTGAAGTAAGGTTTATTATGGTGTTAACTATAGTACTTATCTTTTCTGTAGTTTTAGAAAAAGGAAATGCAAACAAAACGACTGACTAAAGGTCTTTTTGTTTGCATTTTTTAGTTGGCTATTACAGTCCAGATGTTTTAGGAATAGCACCAAATTGCCATCAAGCTTAAAGAATCATTTATCCCCAAACAATAAAAATGAGCTTTTTATTACAAGTTAGCGCCAAATTTCGTTTTTGGGACACTATTAAATTTTTAGTTGATGAAAACACCCGCCTAAAATAGAAAACTTTTAACCTATTATCATTTATTCCGTAGCTTTTAAGGTGTTTAACACGACCTTGGTTGCGTCTGCAATAAGTTTATCATCGTATTTAGCATCTTCTTTATCATGATTAGAAAGTATAGCAAGAACAATCGGCTTTTTATTTGGTGGCCAAATAATTGCGATATCATTTCTTGTTCCGTAAGATCCCGCGCCTGTTTTATCAGCTACTTCCCATCCTTTTGGTACGCCCGCACGAATCAATTTATCTCCAGTTGTATTTCTCTTCATCCAATCTACTAATAGTTCACGTTTTTCTATTGGAAGTGCAGTTCCTAATGTAAATGATTGAAGTGTCTTAGCTATCGCTTCTGGTGTGCTGGTATCATGTGTTTCTCCTGGATGCACTTTATTTAATTCAGGTTCAAATCGTTCTGAAGTAGTAACAGTATCTCCCATTTCTCTCAAGATTTTTTCAAATTCAGAGGGCCCCCCTAACTGTTTAAGAATCAAATTATGTGCTGTGCTGTCACTATATCGAACAGAAGCATCTGCAAGTTCTTTTAACGTCAGTCCTGTATCAACATGCTTTTCAGTAATTGGATTATAATTAGAAAGATCTTCATGAGTATACGTAATCCTTTGATCAAGAGCTTCTAATGAGTTCTTGCGTAAAAGAGCGCCCACAGCTAATGATTTAGATGTAGATGCAAATGCAAAACGATCATCTGAATGATAAGCAACAGTTTGATTTGTACCTGTGTCCAGTGCATAAATACCAAGCTTAGCATCATATTCTTTTTCAAGTTTAGCGAAAGATTGGTTACCTGTTGTATTTTCTTGTTTAATTTGATTAGCTTGATTCGTTTGTTTAGGTGGTTCAGATTGAGTGTTACTATTGGAACATCCTATAAGTGATACACATGAAAGTAATACTACAGGCACAATCTTTTTGTAATGTAAAATGTTAAAGAACTTGTTTAAAACGAACATAAATTTTCAACCTCTTTCAAAAATATATGGATTTTGTCTAGTATTCTAAATACCAATGCAATTAAAGATGGCATAGGGTAACAATACTACTGCAGCTAAAATTTCACAGGTTAAAGGACATCCAAAACGTTTATCCCGCATTAACGGGCAGTAAGACCCCCACTGATTAAAGTTTCACTTTATATGATTGATAAGTCACGGTTTGGGTTATTTCTTTTTTGTTTTCACTTGTAATGGTTCACCTGTGAAAGTATTACAATACATATTTTTTACTTTTGGGAATAATAAGTCCTTTCTTTTTTTTTGTAATACATAAAAATAGATGTCAAACGGGATATGTTGTATCCAATCTGGACAACTACTATTAGAAATACACTTATTAGACACTCTAAGTAATAAATTTGTTCCACTTTAAGATGAGGAAGAATTTGGGGTTTGTAAAATAACAATGGAACTACGTGTTTTTTCGTCATACAAAACCTCTACATATAAGTAGAGGTTTTTAAATTGTATATTAATGAATTATGCTTTTTTAGATAAAGCAAATCGAGTTCAGGTAAACGAAGAACATAGAATACGTAATTTTAACTAGATTTATTATTAGCTAGTTTATCTCCACCACTAAGCTCCGCCTCAATCTGCGAAGTCTTCGATGACTCATCCATACGCCAATACGTAATAAAGCTTATCGCGATACATCCAGCTACATAAAAGTAGAATAGTGACTCCATTCCGATGCTCTTTAGCCATAAAGCGATGAATTCGGCTGTTCCGCCAAATATCGCAACAGTTAGTGCATACGGTAAACCTACGCCGAGTGCGCGAATTTCGGTTGGGAAGAGTTCTGCTTTTACAATTGCGTTAATGGAAGTGTAACCAGTAACGATAATAAGTCCGACCATCATGAGTAAAAATGCTACGATTGGTTCTGTTGTTTTTTCCATAAAGAAGAAGATTGGTGCTGTTAGTAAAGTTCCGAGAATACCGAAAGCCATTAATAGTGGGCGGCGTCCAATTTTATCGGATAATAGCCCTGCAATTGGTTGAAGTACAACGAATATAAGTAGTGCGGCAAAGTTAATCCAGCTTACAACTTCTTTCGGGAGACCGACTGTGTTTACCATGAACTTTTGTAAATATGTTGTGTACGTATAGAATGCAACAGTGCCCCCTAGTGTTAGGCCGACTACTGTTAATACTGCTTTCGGGTGTTTCATAAGAGCGCGAACGGTTCCTGCGCTTTCGCGGTTTTTCGATTCCATATTTGAGAACTGCTCTGATTCATCCATTGTACGTCGAAGCCATAATACAGCTACTGCTCCCATCGCACCAATAATGAATGGAATACGCCATCCCCAAGCTTTCATATCTGGTTCGCTTAGTAATTGCTGAAGAACAATTTGAACGCCTAACGCAACCATTTGCCCAGCAACGAGCGTTACATATTGAAAACTTGAATAAAAACCACGGCGTCCACTACTAGCCATTTCAGATAAATATGTTGCGGAAGTTCCGTACTCTCCGCCGAGTGATAATCCTTGCAGTAAGCGGGCGAGAACTAAAATAATTGGCGCCATAATACCGATACTTTCGTAACTAGGTGTACAGGCGATAATTAAAGAACCACCGGCCATAACCGTAATGGAAAGGGTTAATGCTGCCCGGCGTCCGTGCCGATCTGCATAGCGTCCCATTAATAAACTTCCGATAGGGCGCATTAAAAATCCGACTGCGAAAATAGCTGCTGTGTTCAATAACTGACTCGTTGGATCTCCTTTAGGAAAGAACTCTGCTGAGAAGTAAACAGCGAAAGCAGAGTAAACGTACCAGTCGTACCATTCAATTAAATTGCCGACGGAACCTTTAAAGATATTGCCGGCGACTCGGTTTGATTTTGCTTGAGCCATAATAATTCCTCCTCTTGCTTATAAATAAAATGATAATTATGAAAGCGTGTTCAATGTAGTTGAATTGTACTGTTTATAGAATAAAATCTCAATATTATGACAATTTTATTCTTTTTGTACTTTATGTACATGGAGAGTTTTAATAGTTGCTTCATTATTAGTTTTGTCATAATAATAGAAAAAGGAGATTGATATTTTTGAATATTTTATCAAAGGATATGAAGCATGAAGAAATCAAGTAAAGTATCATTGCAAACGAAAATAGTAAGCTTAATTATTACGTTAATTTTATTTGTCGTTCTCCTGTTAGCAGGAATATTTGTTTATATTCAGTCCGTTGATACGAAGCGTCAAGTAGAGCAGCTAGCACTGCAAACGGCGAAGTCACTTTCTTTTATGCCAGCTATAAAAGATGCTTTTCAATACAACGAGCATAAAAGTACGATTCAATCCATTGCGGAACAAGTTCGTGAGCAAGCTGGTGCAGATTATGTCATTATAGAAGATCGCTATGGGGTTATGTATTCCCATTCTAATTCGGAGTTAATTGGCACAAAGAGTAACAATCCATATAACTATGAAGCACTCACTTTTGGAGGATACTATACGCTCGAAGGAAATGGTGCAAGTGGCCCAGCTTTAATGGCGAAGGCGCCTATTATTGTTCATAACGGAGACTACGATCAAGTAGTAGGCGTTGTGACAGTAGAGTTTTTAATAAAAGGTATTGAATCTAACATACTGAGTAGAACGAAAGAAATTATACTCTTTTCTTTAGCGGTGTTACTAGTTGGAATTGTTGGCGGCATTCTTTTAGCGCGTAGTATTCGTAAAGATACACTCGGTTTAGAACCGAATGAAATTGCAGCGTTATACCGGGAACGAAGTGCGATACTACTATCTATAAAAGAAGGGATTATCGCTATTGATCAAAATGGTTTTATTACAATGATGAACACCTCGGCAGAAGAAATGCTGCATGTAAATGACGATTATATGCAGCAGCACATTTCAAAAGTTTTACCGGAATTTAATATGGAAAGAGTGCTAGAAAACGATCAAGAAATCGCGTTTCAAGATAAAGTGTTTATTTTAAACATGACACCAATACTCGAAAATAACAGTACGGTAGGCGTTGTATGTAGTTTTAGAGATAAAACAGAACTGCAAAACCTTGTTAACACAATATCTGAGGTGAGAAAGTATTCTGAGGACTTACGCGCTCAAACACATGAATTTACAAATAAGCTTTTTGTCTTATCAGGATTACTTCAGTTAGGACATTACAAAGAAGCGATTGAATTTATCCAGCAAGAATCTAATGTTCATCAAAGCCAAAACCATATTTTATTCCATCAAATTCATGATGCGAAAGTACAAGCTATTTTATTAGGAAAAATCGGAACAGCATCTGAGAAGAAAATTGATTTTCATATTGAAGGAGATAGTGCGCTTCAACCGTTACCAGACCATATAAAAGTTTCACACCTTATTACGATCCTTGGAAACATAATCGACAATGCATTTGATGCGGTGAGTGAACGAGAGGGAAAGAGTGTTTCCTTCTTTGTTACGGATATTGGATACGATATTGTGTTTGAAGTGATAGATAGTGGAGCGGGAGTACCGACAGAAAAAATCGCAACTATTTTTCAAAAAGGATTTTCAACGAAAGGAAATGATCGTGGTTACGGGCTAGCAAACGTGAAAGAAATGGTAGATCTACTAGAAGGAACAATTGAAATTCAAAACGAGAAAAATGGGGGAGCTATTTTTACAATTTACCTTCCGAAAACATTGAGAGAAAGTACATGACAAACAGGGGGATGGGCATATGTTGAAGGTTGCAATTGCAGAAGATGATTTCCGCGTCGCGCAAATTCAAGAGGAGTTTTTATTAAAAATAAAGGACGTAAAAGTGATTGGAAAAGCATTGAACGCGAAAGAAACGATGGAATTACTACAAAGGGAAGAAATCGATTTACTTCTATTAGATAATTACTTACCAGACGGAATTGGAACAGACTTATTACCGAAAATCCATGCTGACTTTCCAAATGTTGACGTCATTATGGTTACGGCGGCAAATGAAAACCATATGCTAGAAAAAGCGATTCGAAATGGTGTAAGCAACTATCTTATAAAACCGGTCACGTTAGAAAAATTCGTTCGCACAATTGAAGAGTATAAAAGAAAGAAGCAACTATTACATAGTAACAATGAAATAAATCAAGCACTCATCGATAACTTCTTCGGTACCTCGCAAACACAAGACATAAAAAATTTACCGACAGGTGTCGATCCGTTAACACTGCAAAAAGTGAAAGGCATTATAAAAGGATTCGAAGAGGGCATTACAATAGAAGAAATGGGAGAACAAATGGGGGCCTCCAGAACGACCGCAAGAAGATATTTAGAATACTTAGTAGCGACAAATGAATGCACAGTAGAGTACACATACGGCATTATCGGACGACCAGAACGAAAATATCGAATAGGGCGAGGACTATGAAAAAACGATTATTACTATGTATATGGATCATAACAGGAGTAATAGCTGGTTGTTCCGTAGAAAAAACGCACAAGAATAAAGTGAACATCGACAAAGTAGAAATCGTTGCGCCAAACGTTCAAGGAGCGGGATGGGACTTAACGGCACGAGCGATGCAAAAAACGCTAACAGAAGAAAAAATCTTCACAAAACCAATCACAGTCACAAACAAAGTCGGTGGCAGCGGTGACGTCGGATGGAAATATACGAAACAAAAAGGCGGTCACGTACTGGCGATTAACTCAAGCTTACTCATAACGAACAACCTACTAGGCCACAGTAAACTAACATATAAAGACTTCACACCGCTCGCAACATTAGCGTCAGATTGGGAAGTCGTTGTCGTATCAAAAGAATCAAACATAGTAAACGCAAAACAACTCATGGAACAACTAAAACAAAACAAGAATAATTTCAAAATCGGCGTTGCCCCAGGCCTAGGAAACGACGATCACCTATCATTCGTACAAGTAAGCAAAGCATTCGGTATAAACCCAGCCGAACTACAATTCTTCGTCTACGAAAACAAAGAAAAAATCATAAACGCCCTAACGAACAAACAAATAAACGCCGCAACCATGACCCTATCCGAAGCCGAAAAACAATACAAAGCCGGCAAAATAAAAATACTAGCCGTATCCGCACCAAAACGGCTAGACCGCCTACCAGAAATCCCAACATGGAAAGAACAAGGAATCAACGTCATCTTCCAGCACTGGAAAGGGATTATGGGACCAAAAGATATGACGGAGGAAGAGGTTGCTTATTGGGATGATGTGATTAAGAAGATGGTGGAGAGTGATAGTTGGAAGGGGATTTTGAGGGAGAGAGGGTGGGAGAGTTTTTATAAGGGGAGTGGGGAGAGTAGGATATTTCTTGAGCGGAGTAGTCAGGAGTATGGGGAGTTAGTCGGGAATAATAGGAATTAGTAAATCATACGGTATGGCGTATGATTTTTCTTTTACACATATAAATAGTTTGATGAAACCGTAGTAATTCTTTATGTGGGTGGTTGGAAGAAATTATAGACTTTAGTAATAAGCTAGGAAGAGAGTGACAATTAGTCACTCTCTTTTTTGTAAATTAAATAGAAAAATATTTTAATTACCGGAAATACCGCCACAATTAATGTTACGATTTATTTGTCGCATAGGAAATTTATCCAATTTCAATTTTTTGTGAAAATGTATTGAAAGGAAGGGAGAGAGTATTGCAAATAAGAGAAATAAAAGAAATGATTTATTTTATTGCAAAGGGGCTAGAGCAATGGGAGGAGAGGGGATGGACCGAAATTCCTGACACATTGCATAAAGGGCATTTACTGTTTATGAAAAATGCGTTGCAGTCTAATATGCCTCCGAATAATATTTTTGATTTAATTAAGTTACTTCACGAACCTGTTGAAAAATGGGGAATAGATGGAATAGAAAAGTTACTTCCGGGTGATTCCACTTTTTTAGTTGAAGGGTTTGGTCTGTCTATTGATATAGAGGATTTTCTTGAAGAATATAGATTTCCAGCAGAATTTGATCAATCTGTAATGAAGGAGATATTAGATTATTGTAGGGACAATAGTTTAGATGAGGAATATAGAAAAATTCGTTCTATTATAGCTAGTCCAGATAATGCAGTTTTAACATATGTGCGACTGCGTAAAATATTATTTTCAATTAAAGATAACGTGTTACATCAACTGTTTGAAAGTTGTTATGAACAGGTTCCACATAACATAGATCATTATAAAAAATGCCCTCATTGTGGATGGACCGTATCATTTATAAAAGGAAATTGGAGATGTAATAAGGAACAAATATGTGGCCATTTTCAATCGTTCGAGCGTTTAGAATCGTATGAATTTTCGGAGGGTGAATTGGTGTATAGAATTCGGCCTGGTATACAACGGTATGTACTATTAACTGGAATAATAGAAGAGAAAATATGTAAACGCCTAAAAGGGTATGATGCAGTATTATATCCGAACGTTGACGAGTTTGATATAAGGATTAATGTAAATGATACGTTAATAGATTTAGATGTAAAAGATTATAGATCGCCGAGAATGCTTGCGAATGCTTTTAATAATAAGAGTTCAGGTTATTTGGAGAAGTATCATAAAAATGCTTATGTTATTATTCCAAATTATCGATTGAAAATGAATCCTAACTATAAAGAATTAGTATGTTCTTCTTTAAGCAAAAAATCCAGTGTCTATATACAAATTATGACGGAGCGTGAACTGTTTAAGTGTTTAAAGGAGGAAACCTTGTGCAGCACAAATTAATATATGATCTTCAAAAACAGTTTGAAGAATTCAATGTAGAAAAAGAAGAAGCGCTTCAAATTATCAAAACGGAACTCCTTATATACGGTGGGAAAACAGCAGATCATCAAGTGCCTATTGAGGAAGTATGGGCATTGCTAGTTGGTTATAATGAACCGGTATTAAACAAGTATACAGATAAGTCTATCGTTATGAACCTTAGAATGTTGCTAGCTGAGTTTTCTAATGAAAGAATATGGAGGGACAATCTTGTATCTTATTTGCAAATAGAAAAGAAATACCGTTTATTTCATGAAGAGAATGGAGAAATCGTACAAGTAATCCCTCAGATAGTAACTTATAGAACGAAGGTATATGCAAAATTAATACTTGATGTATTAGAGCAAGAAGAGAAAGATTATGAATTCGCTGTGGAGGGAGATTTTTCATATTCCCGGACGGTGGAAACCATGTTACACAAATACACAGGTTCAATTCCAAAAATTAAAGTGAAATATCCTATGTTGCCGAAGTATCGTGAAAAAATTAAGTGCTCCTCAGATTTGAATACTAATTGGGTAAATATAGCTACTGAGATGGAGCTGATATCAAAAAAATCCTATGTAGACCGTGCTAAAAGGATTAAGTTTCAAAGTCTCCACGTATATCAGCAAAATACGTTTGATTATCATGAAACGCAGCATATTGCAGGAGGGTTAGCAGCTGGAAAATCAACTTGGATGATGCTAGAAACCTACCGTCAAGTAAAAGAAAAGGGAGCTAAAGTGGGCTTTATTGAAAATAGCGTTTTTCAAGTTCTAGATCGTGTACAGGAATTACGTGATCTTGGTATTAAAGCGGTTCCTATTATTGGTAAAGGGAATCGGGCAAATCATGAAAAACGTTTTTTAGAAAGTTATGTAGATCCCTCTAAAGATGTGTCGCAGTTCCTGACACAGACGTTTCATTCGTTAGTTTCTATATCGGATTCATGCACATTAAAAGCATTAGCTAATGATTTTGAACGTAATAATTATTATCCGTGTAAGTCTGTAAATCAAGGTGATAAAACAGTTTTATGTCCTTTAGCTAATACATGTGGTGTATATAAGGAGTGGACGGAGCTAGTTGATGCTGATGTATGGGTAGCAACAACTGCAAGTTTAATAACTTCTAGTATTCCAGCGGTTATAGATCCTCTTGAAAGAACAATTTATGAAGCAATGTATGATTTATTAGATATTATTTTTGTGGATGAAGCAGATGCAGTTCAAAAGCAGTTCGATGAGCAATTTACGGTTGAAATCGATGCTTTTGGTAATAGCAATTCTTTTTTTGAAAAGTCACTTTATGCAATGAGTAATAATATTACAGGAAGATATACTGAGTTTGCTAATGATAAGCTTATTCAGCGTTGGCAAATCAATTCTCGGGAGTTAGAGAAAGCTGTTTGGTCATTATATGCAAAATTGAGTCACACACCGAAAATACGGAATTCTTTGAAAAATAAACTGTTATTTCCTAATAAGCTAGCGTATGAATTATCTAAAAAAGTTACAAAAGATGAAGAGGAACAAAGAAAAATTGAAAAACAGTTAAGGAAATTTGCTGTAGATCCAAGGAAAACCGTTCAAATAAAGCGTAAGTTGGATCAATTACTTGCGAGGGAATCGAATAAAAATCAAATTTTACAAGAAGTAGCTAAGCTCTTAAAAATAGATAATCAAATTACACGTGATGCAGTAGACTTGCTAGAATTTTATCTATATTTTTCATACTTAGACTACAATATTAAGTTTCTAATTTCATATTATCCTGCTGTGCAAAGTAGATTAGGAATTGGGTATGACGTATCACCTCTTTTGACAAAAGCAAAACAGTATAAGCCCTTTTTACTTGATGCTATGACTGGAAAGTTGTTTGGATATAGATATGAACAAACTGAAGATGATAAGTTTGGTAATTTTAAAATCCTTGAGTATTCAGGGATTGGAAGAAAATTCTTATATGACTGGTCTAATATGTATGAAATAGCCTTTAAGAAAAGAGGTCCAGCGGTTGTTTTACTTTCAGGTACAAGCTTAGCGCCAGGGTCCGATCATTATGATATAGCAATGAAACCTAAATGGTTAATTCAATCGGAATTGCCTCCTTCTAAAATTAAACAGTCATACGTACCAGCTTTTGATGAAAAAGATGGAGAACTTCTATGTATTTCAGGAAAGCGTGAACAGAAGAGGGCTGAAAATCTAAGTAAACTTACAGCATCTTTAGAAGATAGGTTGTTAGTTGAGTTGAAAACATTACAAGTAGAAAACAGGCGGATTTTACTTGTAGTTAATTCATATGAGGATGCTAAAACTGTTGCGAATACATTAGAAATGATTCCGAGATTATCAAAACAATATCGTGTATTAACACGGGAAAATGATAAATTAAAGAACGCCTTTCCTAGGAGTCAAATTGAAATGTTTAGAAAAGAAGAACAGAAAATACTAATTGTGCCGTTAATGTCTGTCGGACGTGGTTTTAATATTTTAGATGGAGGTACAGGTGCTTTATTTGGCTCGGTATTCTTTCTTGTAAGGCCTTATCCAGTACCAAATGACTTTAATTATATGATTCAAGTGTTACATGCAGCATTTCCGGTCTTTATGAATCAAATTGAAAGTAGAGGTCTGCATTACGGTAAGGCTATAAAGCAGTTACGCAAACTTAGTATGGGGCGTTTCGAGTCAATGTATAAACGAGCAGATTTTTGGGCGGTGTTAACTTCAAAAGAAAGAGAAGTTTTATCTTGGTTTATCTTTATCCCAGTTTGGCAAATGATTGGTAGATTACTACGTGGTGGAAGGAATGCTCGTGTATATTACTGTGATGGAAGCTTCCATAATAAAAATTCTAATGTACCATCGTTACTGGAATTTTGGAGAATGAAGATGCAAAAATATAAAGATGATGAGACTTTTATGGCTTTATATGGGCCTTTTGTTACGAGTATAGAGAATATGTGGAAAGTAGAGGATTGATTTATAATGAAGCAACTTCAATTATTAGCGTTTAAGGATGTAGTGTCTGTATTAGAAAAAGAAAATGTCTTTTATACATATTGGCCGGAGGATTGGATTAACTTACTCAGAACGCCTGCTGAACCATGGAAATTAAAAAAGAAATTAGAAGGATTGACGGAGAGATTGTTCGTTATTTTTTCTGACATTTTATTTATTCAGAACGATGCTCAAGCATTAATGGGAAATAGACCTTGGATTGTAACAAAACGTCCTTTACATCAAGAGCAATTTGAATACGTATGTAAGGTGTGGCTTAAGGTTCTTGATGAGAATAATGAAATATCTATGTTAGTAGATAATGAAATGAAATGGCATAATGGTAGTGTTAAGGACGTATTTGAAGGAGATAATAATGCACATTTCAAATGGGTTCCAGCTATAGTTACGGATAAAATATGTGAGGAACCACTTCGTTTATCTGTTTCACCAGAAATAGCAAGTGATGTTACGTTCTATAGAATTCAATCAGGAAGAGTTTTTGAAGCGATATCAGAGCCTATTAGAAAAAATAATAAACAAGATTATTTTTCTTACGTATATCGATTTGAGGCTATTACACGCGGAGTGGAAAATAAGCCTTTATTAAAAGTATCATTTGGAATTAGACGTTACTATCAAAAAGGAACGAAATTAGTAAATTTAATTCGTAATAGGCAAAATGTCACGGTATATGTTTCTATTCCAAATCCGTTCATTAATGAAGAAAAAAGAACCTTTGCAAAGTTGAAAATAGAACAAGGGAAATCCGGAGTAATATGGGAGCAGAATTCGTTTAAATTACTGGATGATTTAATTTTAGGAGAGTTACCAGAATTAAACGAGGTGATGAAGGATCCGAAGTCATATATTGAGGAAGCAGATAAGCAAATATTGTGTGTGTACAATGAAAGTACATTTTCAATTGTGGGAACAAAAGTACAACGAGGGATCGGATTGCCTGAAAAAGAAGAATTATTAAATGTATTTATGGATAGATTTCCAAATTTTGAAATTATGTCTTCTGGTAAAGAAGTAAAAACCGCATTTAACGATCACATTTTACCGCTATATGCTCCTAGGGGGATAGAAGAGCTAAAATTAGAGATATGTTCTCACCATATGGCAGATAAAGTGAAAGAGGTTTTAGTAAAAAAAGACTTGGCAGTAAAAACAGAGGATGATAATTGTTTTTTATTAAAGACAGAGCCGGAAGTGGCCTTGAAAATAGTAGAGAAATCTCCGGAAGGAATTGTACAGGATTTAGACTATGATCAGTATAAAGAAAAAGCAGCTGCTAGACATATACAAACTCTAGTACGTAATATCGAGAGATGTGAACAGAATACTTTATCATTAATAGAAATAGACTCATATGAAAATAAAAAAATTGATCCGAAGCATGCAATACGCGAAGGCCTAGCACTTACGGGAAGAATTACGCAGTTTATTCATCCGCTAGAGTATGATACTGCAGGGGAAGAAAGAATATTTAAAGCAATACTAGACCTATTGGCTGATAAAGGATTTCGAAAGCGAAATTGGAATAAGTTTCATTATAAAGGAACCATTTTAAGCCTGTCATTAATGAGGATAAAAAGGGGCAGAGGGATGGAGTTTTTACCTGTTCTTACAAAAATTCAGGAAGAAAAGCTTGAATATAAATTGTATGGTGATAATGAGTGGAGATCATTAGACGGTACTATTTTAAATGTTTATAATCATAAAAATTTCTTGAAATACCAGGAAAACGAAAAATTAAAACCATTCATTGTAAATGAGTTATTACATATTTTAAATAGAACAGACGAGCAAGTTTGCTTCATTGCAGAAGCTACTTTAAGATATGGATGGATTCCAGAATTATCTAATCCAAAAATGAAGTTGGAGGAAATAACGCAATTTGATGACATGCTTGCTACATTCCCGAACCTTCGTGTAATTCGAATCAATCAAACAAGTGATGTACCACAGTACTTTATCCATGAAAAAGACAGCTATATTAATAAAAAATCGGGCTTATATCGAGATGAAACAGGTATATATTATAGCGTTGGCTTACGTCCTTCCACAATGAAAGGTGTTGCCAATACCGCTAAAAAAATTGATGCACCTACAAAAATGATATTCCAACAACGTGCTGTTGAGATTATTGTTTCAGGAGCGGAAGAAAATGAAAGGGACGAACTAGCATGTATGGTAGATTACTTGCGACGTATGGTAGTTACATTTGAAAAGCATACGCAATTACCTTTGCCGATGCATACGGTAAGGTCTATTAAAAAATACATTGTGCAGGATGATGTATATATACAACAAGATGATTGGGAAGATGATATAATTTTGGAAGAAGATGGACAGCTTGCCGTTGTATTTTAATATTGTATACATAATGCGAGGGTGTTTATCAATATGAATAATTCAAAGAAAGTTGGCATGAGTTTTATGCCAACTTTTTTATAGAGAAGGAAGAGATTGATGAGTAAGTTAAGTAAGGCCCTCCGTATGATTGAATTGCTACATGCAAGAGGGAAAATGAAGAGTAGTGAGCTAGCATACGAATTAAAAATAGATGCAAGAACGGTTCGTGATTATAAAAAAGACATTGAAGATGCAGATATTAATATTAAAAGTGAACGGGGAAGATATGGTGGGTACTATATTTCGAATACATCCTTATTTCCGATTAAAAACTTGTCTTCCAAGGAATTAAAAGCTTTAATATTTTCTGTTGAACAATTGGTTGCTAAGGGGAATCCCATTTATTCGGATGATGCGCAAGTAGCTCTCGATAAATTAAAAGCACTTAGCAAAATTGAAGCCGATAAGGCACGTTACATTTATTTTGTTCAGCGATCTAGACCGAATTATGAGTCCTCAGAAGAAAGCAGGAAATATTTAAAACTGCAAGAGGCTTTTAGTAGAGGGAATAAAGTGAGAATTAAATATGAAAATAACAATGGTAGAAAATCAGAACGTACTATTGAGCCATATGGAATTGTACATTATAACGAGTTTTTTTATTGTGTAGCTTTCTGTAATAATAGGCAGGAGATTCTTAAGTTTAAGTTAGTGCGAATGAAAGATATTCAAGTATTGTTTGATAGATATACCATCCCTGAAAATTTTGATCTGAAAGGAGAATGTCCAAAGTTAGGTATAGTAAATGAAACGTTAGAAGTAGAGTTAATTATTTATCCACCATTTTCTAAATCTGTACCAGAATCGATTTGGGGAGAAGAGCAGAAAATAGAACAAAATTCAGATGGTAGTATCAATTTCAAAGCAATAATGAGTGGGGAAAGTTCGGTTAAGAAATGGATTTTGGGTATGGGGAGTTCTGTGAAAGTTATTAAGCCTGAAGGAATGAGGGGGGAGGTTATTGAGGAGGGGCGGAAGATGTTGGGGTTATATAATGTTTAGTAATTAACCTCAAAGCATCCGTATTGGCTAATTTGATAATGATCGAATTAATAATAAAGTATATAAATAATGTGTTGTTTTGTGCTAGTTTGCTAAAATAACAGTAATTGTAGCTATGGGGGATAAAGATGCTAGGTAAAATAATGATCGAATTTATTAAGGTAAAACAGCGAATTAATCATATCATTGATAGTAAATATAATTGGATTACGACGATAAAAAATAATGAAGTATATGTAGAAAGGGAATTTGGAATAGAAGAAGAGTTGAATTTAGAATTTAGTGTGAATGAGGAAGAGATCCAACAATTTTGGCGAGATTTAATAAATGTTCAATTAGTTAATGTTAACGATTTTGTACGACAAGAGGAGCGAAATGCCTTTCTTATATCGCTATTTGCAGAATTACCTTTTGTAAAGGTAACAAATATTAATGGAGAAAGAGATATTGCATTTAAAAAATTCCAAACAGATAACTTACCAAGTGAAAAATATGATAAAGTCATACTCTTCTTAGAAGAGATAATAAATGGTACATATAATCCAAGTACGTTACGTGAACAAACGGATGAAAATTTATATAGTAGGAAGTCACGCGCGCGCCAGGATTTAAGATTGTTGGGCTTTTTGAATGAATCCCATGAAATGAATAGGCTTCTATTAAGCGAATATGTTCAATCGAAGGAGAAGAATGCTTACATTGCGCAGCTAGTTTTAAAACAAGAATATTTCCGACATGCTTTATTTGTTCTTGGATTGTTAGAAAAGTATTCAAAGGATGAAAAAAAAGAAGCTCTAGTTGATTTTGGAATGACGATTGTCCGAAATTCATTAGGGGATAATTTAATGGTTCAATCGGTAGCGAAGCGGCGTACAGGTAACTTACTAGATTGGCTTGAACAAGTAGGGCTGATTAATAATGAATGGATTCCAGCTGAACAATACATAAAAAAGAGTGAAGAAAAGGGCGGTAATATGAATAGTAGTTTACGTGAAGGCTTTTTAAAGATAATGAAAGAATATTTGGATGCAAAAACAGAAAAATTTGCAGGACATAAATTAGGATTAACAGTCCGAAATGATATAGCAACAGAGATTATTCGTTTACCATTTATAAATGAGAAGCAGTACAGTGTGATAGGGTCAGTTGGAAAAGGGAATTGGGCAACAGTTCCGTGGATTGCGCTAATGCATAGAGATATTACAACATCGACACAGAGAGGGTATTATATCGTTTATTTATTTAGTGAAGATATGCAACGATTATATTTAACCATTGGACAAGGTGTAACGGAAACGACTAAAGAAGATATGCAAAAAACTAAAGAAGAGATCCGCGAGCAAATACATATGTCCCAAAAGGTGAAAAAAGATGATGAGATTTTCCTAGGAACAAGCTCAAAAGCAAAAGGATATGCAAATTCAACAGCGGCTTATATTGCGTATGATGCTAATAAAATGCCAGGTGAAAAAGAGTTAGTAGAGGATCTAGAAGAAATGCTTCACTACTATGAGGGATTCATTAATTATAAAGAGAAAGACATTAAGTATGAAGCGATTTATGAAAGGAAAGAAGTGTATTTAGATCAACAATCAATTATCGATCATGTGTCTTCTTATATTCAAAGTAAAGGTTTCTTTTATGAGAAAAAGGATCTTATTAATTTCTTCCTTTCATTAAAAACAAAGCCATTTGTAATTTTATCAGGTATTTCAGGTACAGGAAAAACGAAAATTGTTCAGTGGTTTGCGGAGAGTTTAGGAGCAACGGAAGAGAATGGACAATTTACACTTATTCCGGTTCGACCTGATTGGAGTGATAGCTCTGATTTACTCGGTTATGTGAACCTCCAAGGGGAGTTTCAAGAAAGACCGTTAATTAAAGTTCTTGAAAACGCAGATGCAAATCCAAATAGGCCGTATTTTGTAGTATTGGACGAGATGAACTTAGCTCGAGTGGAATACTACTTTAGTGACTTTTTAAGTGTAATTGAAAGTCGTAAGTGGAAAGATGGAAAAATTGTTACGTCACCGGTACTTCCAGAATCAATTACGAATAAGCATATTACAATTCCATCAAATGTATATATAATTGGAACGGTAAATATGGATGAAACGACACATCCGTTAAGTAAGAAAGTATTAGATCGTGCGAATACAATTGAGTTTAATACCGTTAACCTAGATTATTTTAATTTCTTAATGGATATAGAAGAGAAGGAAGCTGAAGTTGCTTCAAATCGCTCTTTAGAAACCGAGTATCTTCATCTAAAAGAATGCTTTAAAGAAAACGAAGATCTTGTGAGAAACATATCGAACATTTTAATAGAAATAAATAAAACACTTGAATCAGTTGGAGCCCAAGTTGGGTATCGTATACGAGATGAAATTTGTTTCTATATGGCATATAACGAACAAGGAAAGTTATTATCGTTTGATGAAGCGCTTGATTATCAAATATATCAAAAGATTTTACCGCGTCTTGCAGGGAGTGATGGAAGAACAGAAGAGGTATTAAAGCAGTTGTATGTATTATGTGCAAATGAAGAATATGATAGTAGCAATAATGACACTTCTTATGCTAAGTATCCTCGTTCAGCTAACAAGCTGTCTCATATGTTAAGGAGGTTCGAGTATGATGGTTTCACCTCTTTCTGGATCTAATAATGAGATAGAGCTAGTTAAGATTGAAACAGAGGAGCTATCATTGACGATTAAAGGAAATCCTTATCATGAAAAATATGAGAGTTTAAAAGAATATCATGCTATGAACGCGGATGAAATGATGTATTTTCATGTAGATGGGAAGGCAGAAGCCGTTTCTGTATTTGATGCTAGATTGCAGAGGCTAGACGAATGGAATGAACACCCACCAATCTTTTTTGAGAATAGAAGTTATCAGCTTGTTGTTGTTCCGAAAAATAACAAGCAGCTCTCCTTTTATCATGAACATCCAGGATTTCGAAAACAAGTTAGTTCCATTCAAATGGGAGCACTTCATGTGTTAATGGGGAATCTTTCGTTTCCAAATGAAGTAGGAAATACAACGTTTGAAATTAAAGATGATAAAGAAACTTTATTAACCGTTACATTTGAAGTTTTCCCAGTAAAACTTGATTATAAGGATGATTACAAAGCCTTATTAGATGAAGTAAATGATGAAATTTATAATTTAGCGTTTCATCTACTAAAGAGAACTTACTTAGGAGCATCTGCAATTTACGCTACAAATCCATCGAAGAGTGAGTTCTATCGTATTTTAAATGATTCCTTTGAGCGGTTTATGAAGTCAATCTCTCATATTAAAAGACAACCGCATCATACGCTTATGACTAGACATCAACTAGTACGAGGAGAAAAAATTCGTAAATTGGATTCTGTCGGAATGAATTATTTACGAAAGCGACCACACTTGCTGCAAGGAGAAAACAGTATACCGACTAAAGGCATTACAGCTTATAAGGAAGTGTCTTATGATACGCTGGAAAATCGTTTTGTTAAATGGATGATTCAAAGAGTCGTACATAAAATAGATGATTTACTTAAGGCGCTAGAGACAAAATCTAGATATACACGTGGTGAAACTGATGAAGATTTGCTGGAGCGTGTAAAAAATATGAAGTATCGAATGAAAAATGAATTGAACGATCCATTTTGGAGAGGAATCGGAAAATTAGATCGTTCAGTTTTTTCACTCGTTATCCAAATGGTAGCAGGATATAGAGACGCGTATCAAATCTTCTTAATGCTATCGCGCGGTTTAACATTACGAGGGCAAATTTTCAAAATGTCGGTAAAAGATGTCGCTAGATTATATGAATACTGGACATATTTAAAACTCGGACAAATTTTATCAAAGAAATATATACCGCTCCATCAAGATATTATTCAAGTTAAGCAAGATGGTTTATACGTAACACTTGATGAAAGTAAAACTGCCAAAAGAACGTTTAAACATCCAGAAACAGATGAGACAATCGAACTTTACTTCCAAAAAAGAAACGGTCGACTGCCAACAGTTACACAAAAGCCAGATACGATGCTTGCTATAGAGAAAAAGGGAAAGAGCTATCAATACCAATACATTTTTGATGCGAAATATCGAATTGATTTTGCTGAAACATCTCATTATAAAGGGAAATATGGCGCCCCTGGCCCAATGGAAGAAGACATTAATACAATGCACCGTTACAGAGACGCACTAGTAATAGAAGAAGAAGGACCATTTGAACGAACAGCTTACGGAGCATACGTATTATTCCCATGGAACCAAGAGGAAGTGTATGAGAACCATCCATTTTATAAAAGTATTGAAAAAGTAAATATCGGTGGCTTCCCGTTCTTACCAAACGCGACAAGATTAGTAGAACAATTTCTAGATCATCTCATTGAAAAAAGCCCAGAAGAAATTATAAGAGAAGGCATTCTTCCAAGAGGAACAAAAGAAGAATGGCACTCTTCATTAGAAGAAAAAGTATTAGTAGGCAGTGTGAAAACTGAAAGTGACTATGAAACATATAGAAAGAATGGCGTATATCATCTACCAGTTACACAACTAAAACCAGGATGGCAAGAAGCGAAGTACATAGCATTATATGCACCGAAAAAATGGCACGGAGAAAAAGGTGGCATTCAATATGTAGCCAAAATCAAACACATTCAAATGCAACAAAACGATGACTATGTACATTTCGAACTAGAGCCATGGAAAAAACTAGACCACCTCATCCGCCCAGTAGGATATGGCATTCAAACATACACAATAACAACTATGTCGTTATTAAAAGAAGTACAAGAACTCCCAGAACTTTTCATGAAATCAAAGGAAGAAAGAACTCTTTGGAAAACGCTGCGCCGTTTTACGAAGCAGGTTAAGGTTGAGTTGGATCATCGTAATTTAGATGAGGCTTCTTCTATTAAAAGTTATTATGTGCAGGATGTTCAGATTTGGGTTGATTATGAGAATGGGGTTGTTATGGTGGGGAGAGATGGGCGAGTTAAAAAGGTTCCTTTGGAGTTGGTTGTTGGAAGGGGATCGGTGTTGTTTAGGGAGGTGTTAGAGGTATTAAATGTTAGGGAGTAGCAAGCGGGTTAAGTAATGAATAAGAGACCAAATAAGTGAGATGTCGCAAGGTGCTTTTATTTGTTGGTTAGTAAGCAAAGGATTTATTTTCGAAAGAGGTAGTAGTTGAACGGATAACACTAGTATGAGTTAATTATCTATGAAGTGTTAATTAGTTTAATAGAAAATAAGAATTAGTGTTCAGATAGTTTAATGTTGGCTATTCCATCAGCTTAAATTATTAGTTACAAAAAGAGATTGCTCAACTATAAGAAAGCATCACAGCTATTGTCTATAGTTGAGCAAGGTGATAAAAACTCGGAATATCAACCGAATTTTCGAAGACTGCTATGTAGAAGACGTTGATTATCGGTGCTCTGTCATCTTACAAGAGATCATCACGCTGCGATATGATTTGGCCAGGATGTTCATAGAAGAAGATAATTTGCGGGAAGCAATTACTTAGAGTTTCCATCTAATAATGATGGTTTTATACATTTAGAACCATTAAAATTTTTATAGCAAATTGGACAATGAACATCCCAATCTTCATCCACTTGTACATTGTAATTACTTTTAGCATATTTATACAATGGTCGTGCTCGCCATTGTATAGAGCCCCTGTTGTATGGTATTAATCCACGTCTATTATTGAAGCATCTGCCACAATAGTTCCCCACCCACACCTCTTTATCAAACTGACAAATATAAATTGTTTTCCACTTCTTTTTATCACCAACTGTTATTTCATTTCTTATCTGACCTTGCGTCTCTCTGCCGCATGTTGGACAACAATTTGCTATATGTGATGCTTCATGCAAAATTCTTTTGAAATAAATGTTTAAATTTTTTGTATTGTTAGGTGTAAAGTGAAAATGTGCATATTGATGAATAGCTTTAGTAGGGTTAATATTTGCCTCTTGCAAATTCCAATTTAATGCCTGTATATCTGTATGGATGAGTGTGGCTGTTTGAGCTGTAATGTTATCTTGAGCTAATTCATTAATTACATTTAAATAGCGCTGAGCAGAATTTTTTAAATCTTTTTCTAATAACCGTTCACTGCGTTTATTGATACTGTAACATTTATATTTTGCATCCAGTGTATGGTAAAACCATTCTCTGGTTTGTTTGATATAGAAAGCTATGATGAAATCTGGACATATTTTCTTTTCGTTCCCGAAGGAATAATTATAATAAAGTGCAATATCAAATGGATTATTAGGTAGTTTAAAAAGCTTTCTGAACTGCTTGAATTCTTTATGCTGTTCATGATTTTTATAAATCTCGGTCACTAATCCATCAGTATTAACGCCCCATTGGTGCAGTTGTTGGGTGATTTTTAAAAAAATCCAAATTTCGTATAATGTTGGTGATTTTAAAATTGACTGTATAAAAGGACGGATAGCTTCAAACAGTTTAGGCTGTAATTCATTAAACTTTAAATAGGAATCATAAACAGCACTATAAACAGGGTTCATAGAAAAAACATGAGTTTCTTCTATTTCTACTGGTGATACGTCCATTAGTGGCTCATCTAGCCATTTTTGTACATCAGAATTTAATTGGAACCAGATAGATTTTCGTGCTTTTAGTATTATTAAATCTTGTTTTACAACTTGTTGTAGTGCTAAAATTGCTTCTTGCAAATGATTTGTTTTATCTTTAATTACTTGTGATAGCTGTATCATTTCATCTGTCAATTCATTTATTAAAATTTCTTCTGCCTGTGATTCGCAATCTATACGTTGTTTTATCTGTTCAAGCATCAAGCGGAGCATTCCATGCTCCGCGATTGCTGTTGATTTTTCAATAACATTCGCTCTTACTTTATGATCAGGTCGAAGTGTTTGCTCTAAAATAACTTTTGGTGTCCATTTTTTCAATTGTATTAGCGCAACTTTTTTTGTAGTATGTATAAGTTGTTCAGCAGGTTGTTGCACTAATTGTAGAAACCAATCACTAAATTCGTTCAGTATTTCCTCCAGTTTATAAACATTAAAAAGTTTTGTTTGTGTTTGTTTTAAGATATTTTTGTTGTCTATGCTTTCTCTCGCTAAATCATAGGAAAATAGCTCGAATAAACGTCGTACTTCCTGTTGCATAAGTGCATATTCTTTAATTGATATAGTGCCAGGTGTAATAATTACTTGTGCTCGAGCTAGTTCAAGATTGTCCACATCATATGCTACAATATCAAAACTACCACCAGCGTTAATGCCAAAAATACTATCTGTTGATTGTTCAAAACCATCTGCTAACCATTTCGATGGCTTGTGGTACCAAATATTCGTTTTGGTGTCCTTTGTTAAAGTAGCGACAGGTTGCTTAAATTGTTCAATCAAAACTTTACTTGCGGCCGGCTCAATGACGCCAATTTGAGCAGTCATTTTATCTTTTTTTGTATATTCACTGGCTAGAAATATACCTTCTGATTTAGTAAGTTCATCGTATGCTTGTATCTCACTATCTTTTAAAACTATATGTATAATTTTCATATGGATCACCAAAACTTAACCATTCGATTTGTTGCTAACATTTTTTCGAACTTTTGAGATGATACTGGATAGCTTGATAATTTTTCTACGAATGTCTGTGTAATCAAGTCCAAATCAACTTTTGGGATATCGATTCTAGGTAGTATTTTCCCTGAAATTAATGAATCGATATATAAAGTAAGTGAGGTTTCTTCAAGATCTGCAAATTGCAACATTTTGCGAAGATGCTTGTAACCACGGCTATTTAATGATGCGTTGGGATAATTATTTAAAGTTGATGAAATATCTTCCAGTATATTAACTGCTTTTTTAACACTTTCCTCATCATTCCGTACCGTTGAAAAAATAGTTGCATCCATCTCGATTTTCCCTGTTAATTTTTCTTTTGATATAGTATCAATAATTTTTTGTTTTTGTATTCTGGACAAATGGTTAATCTCAATAATGAAACTGCGATCAATCACCTTAGGGCTTAATGGCTTAACCGTATGATCCATGTTCAAAGTTCCAATAAAACGAACATTACTAGGAATTTTAAATGTCGATTGGTAGTTTTCAATTAATTCTTGTGAGTTACGTAAACGCTCTACATCTTCACAACCTTGATCACAAATGATTTTCGCAATATCGTAGTGACGTTTAGCATATAGACGTAATGCAGGATTTTTTTCTTCACGGGCACTAAGTAGCTCGGAGAAATAATATTCGACATGAGCAAGGTTCATTTCATCTAAACAAATTAAAAATAGCTTATTACTATTTTTCGATGCTTCAGCTAATGCCTCCATAAATGGCGTTGGTACAAAAGTTTTATCGGTCGGATGAAAATATCCAATTAAATCTTGTGTATCTGTCCAGCTAGATTGAACTGGAATCATACGGACAGCAACATTTTGTACGGCATGACCAAATGCTTGTACAATGCTGGATTTTCCTGTCCCAGACGGACCTGTTAAAATGGTTAAAACATTTGCTTGAAGAGCATGAATGAAGCTTTTTATTGTAGATTCTTGATAAATTAGTTGTTCCTCATCATTATGATAAAGAAGTGACTGTACTTGCTTGCAAAAAGTTTCTTCTTTATAAGGGTGTATCTGAACTTCATCAGCCTCTGCTTCTTTTTGTTCAAATGCTATTGATTGCTCAATTTTATAGAATATACGTTTCCACACTTGTTGTTCTTCTGAAAGTTTTTGTTGTTGAAGTACGAATTCTTGTTGCTCTTTTTCTAGTTGATTTTTCAACTCTTGATTTACATTTAGTAACCGTTGAATAATAATTGCTTCTATTTCCTCGGATGTATTTACATTCATATTGTCTTTTAGTTGCTTCACAAAAGCTGTACCGCCTATTTCTTGCAAACTTTGTTCAAGAGAAAGTGGCACAACTTCAGCCGTTGTAAAGTCTATGAATAGTAAAGAAGCTAAAAAATGAGTATTTTGTGTACCGCTAAAATTTACTAATACGAGATCATTCTGTTTTAAATGTGCAACTCTGTGTGCTTTAATATTATTTCTTGAAATCGACCAATCTTCAATTTTCCATGGGTGATTTAGAGGGACAATGCCTTCGTTGGTCCATTCCATAGGAGTTCCATATATACGAACTGTTTCTTCTGTTTGTATATAGCCATTGATACGAAATAATAGTCTTCCTTGCGAGTATTTCTTGAACAGTTTGACAAATTTATTTACGTGAAGTGCTGATAATTCATTGTTTTCATCGGCTGTCCTTAATTCCGTGACAACTTGTGCTGCCTCGGTTGATAACCATTCGTCATAGCGTTTAGATTTCTTATCGTGGAGATGTGTTTGATTAATAATTGTTTTCATCCCTGAATCTTTGAGATTATTTTCTGTTATTGCTATCATTTCTTTTTCTTCATGAAGCAAAGGATTTGTTAGAAATACAGAACAAAAATTAAGTGCGCCATATTCAATTAATTTTTTCTTGCTTTCCTCAACAGGACCCTTTGTATTTTCTTTAATGCCTTTCTTTAATTTTTTTAATACCATTTTCATCTTTTTTACTTCTTCTGGCGGTATGTCTTGTAAATAATGTGCAAATAATTGTTTATCCTGTCTTTTTGTATTTGTGCTATGGCTTAAAAATTCATAAACTGTGTCCACATGCTCTACTTTTATTTCATCATTATCTTCAAGAAGGAAATATTTAAGTGAATTTAAAGCGTCTTCATAATTCTGTACTTCTTCCTTTGTGAAAGAATCTTTTGCAATACTTTGCACCATCTTAACACTCCTAAAAATAGTTAATTATATTTTTTGTATAGTCCGATAATACCAATGACCATAGAGATATTTTATCATAAAATTATTCATGTACGTGCCCCATTAGTAGAATAATGTTTTTTTCACTTGATTAATCATTTGCAGAAATTATAGGTAACATTATTCTGAACTGATAACAAAATAATTGATAGAAGAAAAACCAAACGGAGGAAAACCTCATGCCAACCCACAATAAACTAATCCAAAACAAAATCCCACAAACAATCAAAACCCACGAAAAAACACCCACAACAAGAATCCTAGCCCAACACGAAGGCACAACATTAGAAGAAATAAACAACATCCGTAAAAAGAAAGCAGAAGAACGAGGTGGCTTCTCAGATCGAGTGTTTCTAATCGAAGTAACCGATAACTAGCCCCTCCTAAGCCCCTTACAAGCCCCTACCAAGTAATAAATCACTAAGAAAAAACATAACAAAACAAAAACACCAACAAACACCGTAGTAGGAGTCGAAAAAAATTTTGAAATAATACGCCAAAAACCCGGCCCTCCTTCCTATATATAGTACAAAGAGGAAATTTTCATTTTTGAATTAGGACGGGAGGAATTGGGATGGCGGTGTATCGTACTGTGCAGGTGAATTTTTGGCAGGATGATTTTGTTTTGGATTTGACGCCGGAGGAGCGGTATTTTTATGTGTATTTGTTAACTTGTTCGAAGACGACGCAGTGTGGAATTTTTCCTTTTCCGAAGCGGTTAGCTGAGATGGAGACGGGTTATAATCGGGAGACTGTTGATAAGCTTGTGCAGCGCTTCATTGATTATGGGAAGATTCTTTATGATGCGGATACGCGGGAGCTATTCGTTTTAAATTGGCTTCGTTATAATCCGGTGACGAATACGAATGTGGAGAAGTGCGTTCTTCGTGAGCTTAAGGGTGTGAAGAATAAGGAGTTTGTACATATGTTTCTTCAGAAGTGCGTAGAGGAGGAGCTGAATGTTCCGATGCTTTTAGCGCATTTCGGTATGCCGAGTGATTTGGCTGTGGATGTGGATGATGTTGAGCCAGTTTGTGAGGAGACAGAGGCGGAAGAAGAGGTTATAGAGGAAGAAACGGGAAGTCGCGTGTTTTCTTTTTATGAGGAGCATTTCGGTAGTTTGTCACCTCATACTGTAGAGGAACTGAGTGCGTGGATGGAAGATTTGTCAGAGGAGCTTGTGCTGAAGGCTCTTCAAATTGCGTTTGAGAATAATAAGCGGACGGTTGCTTATGTGAAGGGGATTTTGAGAGGGTGGCACGGGAAAGGATTTACGAAAGTATGTGAGGTTGAGGCGGATACGGCGAGCTTTAGGAAGAAGGATTCGTCTGTTAGTACGGGGGAGACGGAGGAGTTTTTGGCGAGGTGTGAGGAGTGGGAGAAGAATGCGCCGTCTGAGGAAGAGTTGCAGCGCTTTTTAGCGGAGCGCGGGTGGCGTCCATGAGCATTCAAAATGTAGAGGCGGAAAAGACGGTGCTAGGTTCTCTATTACTTGATGGAGAGCTTATTAAGGAGTGCCGTTTGACGGAGCAGTATTTTTCTCTGCCAGTGCACAAGTCTATATTTCAGTTAATGCGAAAAATGGAAGAAGAGGGGCAACCGATTGATCTTGTGACGTTCATTTCTAGGGTGGATCCGAAGTTTTTAGAGGGGATCGGGGGAATGGAGTATTTTATAGAGTTAATGGATGGTGTGCCGACAACTGCCAACTTCTCTTATTATGAGGGGCTTGTTCGAGGTGCCTGGAAAATGTATCAGGCGGGTGTTCTCGGGCACAAGATGGGAGAGCGTCTTATTGCGGAGAAGAATGAGAAAATTATTGGTGAGACGATTACGGCACTTTGTGAGTTAGAGGAGAAGGACTGTGTATGTGAGTTTGATTTGAAGGATGCGCTAGTTGATTTATATGAAGAGCTTCATCAAGATACGAAAGAGATTACTGGTATTGAGACTGGTTATACATCGCTAAATAAAATGACGTGCGGATTGCAGGAAGGTGATTTTGTCGTTCTTGGTGCGCGTCCTTCTATGGGGAAGACTGCGTTTGCGCTAAATGTTGGACTGCATGCGGCGAAGTCTGGAGCGGCGGTTGGATTGTTTTCGTTAGAAATGAGTAGTAAGCAATTGTTAAAAAGGATGGCGTCTTGCGTAGGTGAAGTGTCAGGAGGTAGGCTGAAAAATCCGAAGCATCGTTTTGCGATAGAGGACTGGGAAAAGGTGAGTAAGGCCTTTGCGGAAATCGGGGAATTACCATTTGAAATTTACGATAACGCAGGCATTTCGGTGCAAGATATTTGGATGCAAACTCGTAAGTTAAAGAGGAAGCACGGTGATAAGAAGGTTTTAGTTATTGTAGATTACTTGCAGCTTATTACGGGTGATCCGAAGCATAAGGGCAATCGATTTCAAGAGATTAGTGAAATTTCGCGTAAGCTTAAGGTATTAGCACGTGAATTAAATGTTTGTGTAGTAGCATTATCACAATTATCTCGTTCCGTAGAAGCACGGCAAGATAAGCGCCCACTTTTATCTGATTTAAGAGAGACAGGACAAATTGAGCAAGATGCGGATGTCATTATGCTTATGTATCGCGAGGATTATTATGATAAGGAAACGGCGCAGAAAGAGATGACGGAAATTCATGTGGCGAAGCACCGGAATGGGCCTGTGGGGAGTTTTAAGCTGAGGTTTATGAAGGAGTTTGGTCGGTTTGTGGAGAAGGGGAATTAGGTGTTGGGAAAATAGCCGACTATTTTTTATATGAAAAAATTATTATGTTTAATACGCAAATTTTTTGATTTAAAAGCTCTTTAGTATATAAGTGTATAAAAATATTAAGTTAGTATATGGAATAAAAATGGGTTTCATATTTATGAACGAAAGCATTATATTTTTGTATGGGATAACAGGGGGTAGAAACGCATTTAAAACAGGGTATGAATTCTTGAACACTTCATATGATTGTTGGTGGTATGATTTCCCTGATTACGGTCCGGATTGTTGAACAAGAATTACAAAGGTGATGCATAACTAAGATGTATCACCTTTTATTTTTTATGGCGTTTTATTTTTTAGATATTGATAATTTGTAATAAAGTTTGAGCAAATGTCCTATATTGATATGCAGGGTTTTTACTTTTTAGGCAAGCCGATTATTTGTTGAATAGTTAATCTCTATTATTTTGCTGCGGTGAATATACTGGGGGATATGTTAAGACTTTCATTAGGATAGGAGTGAATAAGTAATTATGAAAAAAGCGATACGCGTCCTTATTTCTGGTGCGAGCATTACCGGTCCGGCACTCGCTTACTGGCTTCATCGTTATGGCTTCGACGTGACTGTAGTAGAACGCGCACCTGCATTGCGCTCTGGTGGATATGGGGTTGATATTCGTGGTGTAGCTGTTACGGTGCTTGGACAGATGGGTATACTCGATCAAGTCCGTGCAGCTGATACAAACATGACCGGTGTGTACTTCGTGAACAGCAAAGGTGATGTTGAAGGTCAATTAAGTGAAGCGAGTTTAGCGAACCAGCATGGTGTGGACATCGAAATCATGCGTGATGATTTGAGTAATATTTTGTACGATTTAACTAAGGATACAATTAAATACATTTGGAGTGAGTCAATTACTGCTATACATGAAACTGAAGCAGGTGTCGAAGTCCAATTTATTCATGAAAAGCCACAGACGTTTGATTTGGTCATCGGTGCGGACGGGCTGCATTCTAATGTGAGGTCCCTTACTTTTGGTGATGAAACACAGTTTAAACGTACACTTGGTTGTTATATTTCGATTTTTACTCTCGAGAATTACCTCAACCTTGACCACCGCGTAATGCTTTATACAATGCCAGGCAAAACTGTGGGTATGTATAGCGCTCGTGGTAATACAGAGGCAAAAGGTATGCTCCTGTTCCAATCAGAGGCACTGGAGTACGACCGCTATGATGAAGAATCTCAAAGAAAACTTGTAGAAAATGCCTTTGTAGGCCATACAGAAGACTGGGAAACTTCACACATACTTAAAACTATGAAAGAGGCGGATGACTTTTACTTTGATGAGATTTGTCAAATTCACATGCCAACATGGTCAAAAGGTCGAATTACATTGGTAGGTGATGCGGCGTATGGTCCATCACCTCTATCAGGGCAAGGTACTAGTCTAGCGCTTGTCGGAGCTTATGTATTAGCAGGCGAACTCAAAAACGCGACTGGTGATCATTCCCGTGCCTATGTTGCTTATGAGCAAGAGATGAGAAGGTTTGTTGAGAAGAATCAAAAAATAGGGAAACTAGCTGCTGGGAGCATGGTTGAAAAATCGAACTTTAAAATCTTTCTGCGCAATTTTATGTTACGAGTACCAATCCTTATGGTCTTCCAGTTTAAGCTAATCTCGAAAATGGTAGCGAAAGCCGCTAACGGGATCGAGCTAAAAGACTATTGATATGAATATGTAAGAAAAGAGCTTTGTCTCCATGATTTATATTACCGCACGAGATTGATTGTAATAACTGTTTCTGGTTAAAAGACTGAAAAATTAATAAATATAAATGAGATAATAAAATGAAAAAATTATTGGATAGGGGCAAGTTTATGGGAGATTACTCGAATAAGTCAGATGAAGAACTGGAACGGTTATATTATGAGGGGAATACACGTGCAAGTCGAGATGCAGAAAATAAGTTATACGACAGAGGATATACACTAGATTCTGATAGTGATACATGGGATTTAGCATCAAATCAAAATGATACTCATTCAGTAGGGATTCCAATACCTACTGGACAAGGAACATTCCTTTTGTTTTTAGCTATTTTAATAGGCGGTTTAATCGCTTTTTTCATCGGTGGATTTCTTGTTATTGCGTACGCAGTTGAATACGCTACATATATTTATATAGGCTTTGTTTTATCATTTGTACTCATGTGTGTAACGAAAGGTAATTCTAGATTTATTAATTTTTTATTTTATTTAGGGTGTTTAGCTCTAGCCACTAGGTTATTTACAAATGTTATTGAACTGTTTGAAAATGTAGATTACGTCACTTTTATAATGAGAGATACGGATGGATTAGGGGTTATTATTAAATATGGAATTATATATATTATATACGCAGCTATTATTCCCTTATTGTTAATGAAGGTAATAACGGCAATTGTAAGAAAAATAAACTTAAAATCTAATAATAACAATTCTACATTAAATGTTTAAAAAAGAGGTGTCACATAGTTATAAGGTGACACCTCTTTTATTTGATCTAAGAGAGACAGGACAAATTGAGCAAGATGCGGATGTCATTATGCTTATGTATCGTGAAGCTTATTATGATAAGGAAACGGTGCAAAAAGAGATGACGGAGATTCATGTGGCGAAGCACCGGAATGGGTCTGTGGGGAGTTTTAAGCTGAGATTTTTGAGGGAGTTTGGGCGGTTTGTGGAGGGGAAATAGTTAAAAGACTTGAGTATCACTTTGTAAATAAAATAAAGCATAAGTGTACCATTTCATTAACTTATGCTTTATTTTTTGATTCTTTGAATATGTTTCTTATTTCCCCATAAAAAAGGATTTTCTCTCTGTAGTAATCCATTGTTCCAAATTGTCTTGGCTACGTCGGACAAGTCGGTTCACTAACACATCATGCCATACATAATCCTCTAATAGGTATATATGAACCGGATCATCTGTATAAAAGGCAACGTTACGCTCTTCAAGCGATGGTCCATAAATCATCTCTTTAGAATCTATCGATAAAATAAACCAATGTTCTGTAGAGCGGGTTTCTGTATAGGGTGTGATACGATGGGCTTCTAGATTTTTAATTGGATTTTCAACATGCAGGGTAATACCTTGTACTGTAACTTTATCAGCTACCGCAGATAGTTCCTCTTTTAATGCTTCATACATCTCATCCCACATTGAAATGGCAATACGTTGTTCTGCTTTTTTTATTAATGTCTGACAATAGCTAATGATTGTTTTTTTGTCTTTTAAAGTAATCACTCGATTATCCGTTTTTTCCTCGGAAGTTTCTAGTTTTTTTAATGAGTCACTGATTCCTTCATACGTAGACTGCCATTCTGATTGCGCCTTTTGTAAAAAGATTTCAACAGGTAGAGGTGAATAGCGAGTGGTGTCATTTATTTCTTCCTTCATGACAATTCCTTTCTCTACAAGGTTACCCAAAATCTCATAAATTCGCGCTCTTGGGACACCTGAATCCTTACTTACTTGGTAGGCTGTGACAGGCCCCTGTTTAACAAGAGATACATAAGATTTAGCTTCATATTCATTAAAACCCATTTTTTTAAGCTGTTGCACTATGTAGTCCACTTTTTTCGTCCTCCGATGTTTGCTTTATATTTCAACGTTACAATAACTGTTTACATTTAGCAAATTATTAGTTACTATTCGAATAGTGACTAAAGGGGAGGTTAATAGTATGGACTTTTATTTAGACCCATCAGTATTAATTATTTTGATTGCTTTTGGATTTTTAGCTGCATTTATTGATTCAGTTGTAGGTGGCGGTGGACTGATCGCCTTACCCGCTTTATTATTTACAGGACTGAATCCAGCAAGTGCAGTAGCTACGAATAAACTAGCGTCGACAATGGGGTGTGCAACTAGTAATATTGTGTTTTATCGTTCTGGTAATCTTGATTTGAAATCGGCGTTTAAATTAGTTCCACTCACTTTCATAGGTTCCATAATAGGGGCATGGACTGTTCATTTAATGAACCCAGAAGTACTGAAGCCATTGATGCTAATTATGCTTGGTGCGGTTGCTATTTATACGATATTCAAAAAGGATTGGGGTAGTATTTCTACTCATAAGAAATTGTCTGGTCGACACGTCATTATTTTTACCTTTTTTGTTTTTACTATCGGTTTTTATGATGGATTTCTAGGACCTGGCACAGGTTCGTTTTTAATGTTTGCTCTTTTATTTATTGGGTATGATTTTTTAAAAGCAGCAGGTAATGCGAAGCTTCTTAATTTAGGAAGTAATGTTGGTGCGTTGTTGATGTTTATGTGTGTAGGGCAAGTAAACTATGCGTATGGTTTTATAATGGGGATTGCTCAAATTGCTGGAGGGATTGTTGGCTCCAAATTTGCTATAAAAAAAGGAAGCGGGTATGTTCGTGCTCTTTTCATTACAGTAACTTGTTTATTGTTAGCGAAAAATCTGTATGACTATGTGCAGTAAGTAATGTAGAAAAGGTTAACTATGCAGACTACATAAATATTTTAGATGCTACTTTATTTGAAGGTAGCATCTAAAAAATTAAGGTAAGAGGGTGAAAATAATATAAACGAATATTTTCGGGGTATGTTTATGTACTTTAGTGAAATAACTATTCCATATTCTTCTTATAATTAACTCGCAACAACCCCTTAAAATCCACCTCAGCAATCAATACACTTACTAATATAAGTGTCGCCCCTAAGTATCCTTTCCCGGTAAGCGTTTCACCTGTGAAAACGAAAGCGAAGCCTGCGGAAAAGACAGGTTCTAATGAGAAAATAAGTCCTGTGTGTGTAGGCGTCGTGTATTGCTGGGCGATAACTTGCACGATGAATGCGACTGCGGTGCAGAATATGCTTAAGGCTAGGATGATTAGCCATGAGTTGGTTGTGCTAGGCAGTTTTGGCGTTTCTATAATGAATGAAAAAATAAGACTAAATAGGCCGACGAAGCCGAGTTGTATGACTCCAAGCGCAATGGAGTTCACATGTTTTGTTACGCTGCCAGTGATGATGACGTGGATTGCATAAAATAAGGCTGACAGTATGCAAAATATATCGCCGTTACCGATCTTGAATTCGCTCGTTAATGTTAATAAGCCGATTCCTATTATCGTTAAAATGATTCCTACTATAACTTTCTTTTCCGGAATGTGTTTTAAAAATATAGCTGATAAGATCGGAATGAAAATGACTGTGAGACATAGTAAGAAACCAGCATTAGAAACACTTGTGTACTTTGTACCGAAAGTTGCGAAAATGTAAACGATAAATAAGACAGAAGCGAGTATAAATGCATATTTTACAGTTTTAAAATCGATTTTGAATAAATGTTTGTAAAATATTAAACCTGATAAAAGAAAGGCGATAATAAATCGTAATGCGATTAAATTATATTCTTCAATGCCTTCAAGTCCAACCTTTGTAAGTAAGATGGATGCACCCCAAAAGAATGTAACTAGTAGTAGTCCTAAATCCGCTTTTAATTGTAGTTTCATTTCTATTCCCTCGTTATGTATAAATTTTATAATTCCATACCCCTATCCCCATTTTTATATTTTAATATTAATTCTGAATATTTGTAACTTAAATTTATCGACGTTTTATTTCATCAAAAAAAAGGCTGGTTACAAAACAGCCTTTTTTTGATGGGGAAGTTATTCCTCTTCAAACTGAAAAATATCCCGATTAATAAGTTGGTGGAGATACCTATCCATTTCAGCCGCAGAAACGCTTCTTTCATTTTTAAACCACCATGCGCTTAATGAGGTGATTGCCCCTGAATAAAATTCAATGATTAAATCATTTGGCATCGTATGATTTTTGCAAAGTTGATGTAACGCTTCTATTTCTTGTTTTCTCGTTTCGTGACTTAAATACTGTGTCCGGCTAATAAATTGTTCATCAGACATTTGCGTCTCTAATATTTTACCGATTTCTTCATGATGTAGAAATTGTTCCATTACTTGAAATGGTTTACTTAATCGATCTGAAACCGGTATTCCAGCAATCATCTTGCTGTATCGTTTAAATCCAAATGCTAATAAAGCATCTTTATCTTCAAAATGTTTATAAAAGGTTGTTCGGTGTACCATTGCACGATCGCAAATTTGGTTAATCGTGATGGTACTATATTTCTGTTTTGATTGCGTCATTAATTCAAATAAGGAATCCCACAATAATTTATGTGTACGTCTAATACGTAAATCCAGTTGTTTTTCACTATCGTTCATCTACAATTCTCCTTTTTTGTAGATTAAATATACAGTGGCTGAAAATTGATTCTCCCTTTTTAATCTACATATGTATATTATATTACATGTGTTCCGGTTTATTTAAAGCTTTTTAAGTAAGAAACAGGAGGAGAATTTGCAAATGAATATGACAACTAAGAGCCCTGCAAGTGGCAAAGTTGATACTTCTAATATGAAACATACCCCGATTTTAATCGCATTACTTTTAGGGGCAATGGTTGCATTATTAAACGAAACATTACTTGGTAATGCGTTAACTGTATTAATGAAAGAATTTGACGTAACAGCTTCAACGATTCAATGGCTCTCCACAGCTTACATGTTGGTGGTTGGAGTTTTAGTCCCAATTACAGCGTTACTTCAGCAATGGCTCACAACGAGACAAATGTTTTTAATCGCTATGGTAACATTTTTAGTCGGTACATTAATTGCGGGATTCGCACCGACATTTTCCGTTTTATTAGTTGGCCGTATCGTCCAAGCTGTAGCGACGGGGTTAATTACACCGTTATTAATGAATACGATTTTAATCATTTGTCCGCCTGAAAAACGTGGTGCCACAATGGGGTTAATCGCACTTGTAATGATGGCAGCTCCAGCAATTGGCCCTACATTATCTGGAGTAATCGTTGATTCATTAAATTGGCGCTGGTTATTCTATGTTGTTATTCCTATCGTGATCATTTCAATTATGATTGGGATGAAGTACATTCAAAATGTTTCAGAGTTAACAAGGCCAAAAGTAGATTATCCATCTATCCTTTTATCGACATTAGGATTTGGCGGACTTGTGTATAGCTTTAGTGCATCGGGTGATTTAGGATGGTCTGATGCGAAAGTGTATGGCACTTTACTTGTTGGGCTTATCTCATTATGTATATTTGTCGTTCGACAATTGAAAATTGAGAATCCAATTTTAGAATTACGAGCATTTAAAGTTCCGATGTTTACATTATCAGTTGGATTAATTGTCATTGTGATGATGTCGTTATTTTCAACGATGACTTTATTACCGATGTTCCTGCAAACAGTTTTACTCGTTACAGCTTTTAAATCAGGAATCATCATGCTTCCGGGAAGTGTTATTAGCGCCATAATGGGACCAATCGCAGGTAAACTATTTGATAAATTTAGTCCGAAAGTTATTATCGTTCCCGGTATCGTGTTAGTAGGGATAGCGATGTTCTTATTTAAGGGCATTACTCCTGATACATCAATAGTACAAATTATTGTCATGCATAGCGTATTAATGGTTGGACTTATGTTTGTCATGACAGCACAAACATACGGTTTAAACCAATTAACACCAGATTTATATCCGCACGGAACAGCACTATTTAGTACGTTGCAACAAGTAGCTGGCGCAATTGGAACGGCTATCTTTATTTCGAAAATGTCTTCAGGAACAACTAGCTATATGGAAAGCTCCGCAAATCCACTGGACCCAGTGGAGAAGTTGAACGGTTTAACATCAGGATTCCAAGGTGCGTTTACACTTGGGTTAATCTTTATTGTTGTTGCTTTTATCGTATCGTTGTTTTTAAAAGAAGAGAGAGAGGGAGTCAAGGCAGCGAGGGTTTTACAGAACGAGAATTAAGGTTTATATAAAAAAGACACCTTTTCTAGGAAAGGTGTCTTTTTATATTTCTTTCGTAACATCATACCGAAGCAACTGCCCCTGATCATAAAACCTCTCAAAAATAAGCCCCATAATATAGAAGAATACTAGCCCGAAGCAAATATGAATGAGTGTAAAAGTAGCTCCAAATGAAGAGAATTCATACACGAGAATTGGCAATTTCGCAGTTGTCCAAACCCCTAAGAAAAATACGATGTATCGAATGCTTGCGCCTTTTTTTAGGAGTAGTGCTGCAATTGGGAAGGCAACGTAGAGAGGACCAGCTGCAATGCCGCCTAATAATAGAGAGAATAAGATTCCGTATACGCCGGAATTTTTGCCCATATATTTCATAAGCGTTTCTTTCTTCACCCATTGATCAAGTAATCCTACAAATATGAGGACAGGGGGGAGGAGAAACAACATATCTAAAATGCTATTGCCTGTTAATTGTAATGCGCTCCATCCTAAAGATTGATTTATAAAAGTTAATACAAAGAGTCCCAGTAGTAAGATGAAAAAGAAGCGATATCTTTTTAGCTCCTTCATACCAGCACCACCCAAATGATATAGGAGAATAGGAGGGACATGAGCAATGCAGATGCATTACGTGCGTAAGCAAAGCTTCGTCCGAATATCTTTTGTTCCATCGGTAAGGTTGTAATTCCTACTGACATGAGTGTAGACATAAGTGCTGCAACTTGAGGAAGGCCTGCGCCGTGTTGGACTAATGTATTGCCAAGAGGAAATACGACGAAGCTTGGAATAAGTGCAACGGAGCCGAGTATTGCTGAATAAACAATGCCGAGAAATCCAGATTGCTCCCCAATAATAGAAGAGATGAAAGACGGCGTTAATATAGAAAGTGATAAGCCAACGAAAAGCATGATGGAGAGCATCGCAGGTAGAAGATTGCGAAACATTTTCCATGACTTCATTAGAGCTTCTTTCGTCTTCGTGCGGTCCTTCATAAAAGAAATCCCCGTAAGAATAATGGCTAAAGTGTAAAGGATCACGCCATTAATCATGGTCGGAATCCTTTAAGTCTTTATATTTGTCTATGAAAAAGGATAAGTTCTTCATTTTTTCTTCAATATCCATTTGGAAATCTGCTAATTGTTCCTTTCCAGCAGGCGTAATTTTGTACATCTTTCTCGGTTTGTCTTGATGATCTGTACTTACGTAAGATTCAATTGCACCTTCGTTTTCTAATTTCTTTAGCGTACGGTATAAAATGGCGCTATCAATTGGATTAACTGGAAGTTCTTCCTCGCACTTTTGCAATAATTGCCCGCCATAGTTATCACCTTCTGCTAAAAATAACAAAAGAAATGCACCTGTATGTCTTCCTGTATGTTTCATGGATATACCTCCTTGAATGAATTAGAATTAATACTGTTAATGACAGTATACTGTTGTTAACAGTATATGGTGCATGAAGTGCTATGTCAATGTTAAAATGTGCGAATTTCGAGGATACCATTTTCTAACTATTAACTTTGATAAACTACCAATGCGAAGGGGTTGTACATCAAAAAACACAAAAAAAAGACACTCTCAAGAGTGCCTCTTATTAGCAGCCGAATCCGCCGCCCCAACAGCTAGCGCCAACGATGATTAATAAGATAAAGAGTACAACAAGTAAAGCAAATCCGCCGCCGAAACCGCAGCCTCCACCACAACTACCGCCATATCCCATATTAACTCCTCCTTCCCTAAAGACCATTAATTAATGGATTTAATGTACTTTATGTCTCTACGGATAAACTTGAGCAGGTCCTTTTGAAAAATAAAAGATGCTTAGATTTTATAAGAATTGACGACCTTATTTTTGTCACGGGTATTATGCTGATGACATATTGTATTTTATTCTGTGTATTGGGGGAAGGAGGATCTTTATGGCCAATTCTGAAATGATTTTACGATTACTTACAGATTTAAAGATTGAACAGCAAGCTTTAAAAGAACAGCTGGAAAAAATGCAAACAGCTGTGACTATTCTTGAAGAAAAATCAGTGATTGTGGAAGAAAAACCAGCGACTATTGAAGAAAAACCAATGAATATTGAAGAAAAATCAGCTGCTGCAAAGCAAAGAGCTCATTCTGGACGCCCAACATCTTTTCGTGCTTGGAGAGCATCTACTCAAAAAAATTCATAAAAGTATAAGAAAAGAAGACATCGATTACGATGTCTTCTTTTGCTTGTACAATCCAAATGCGATAAGAAGGTATATATCCATATTGCTTTAAAATAAGAAGAAAATAACGATTGTCGACTCCTTTTTTAGTATAGCATGTAATACTAAATATTTTTATGTAATGTTGCATATATATGAATTATATGATTTTATGTTGTATATATTTTAGGTGTCTGGTGCGGAAACAGAACTTATCGCTTCACCGGCTTTATTATTGGCTGAAATGGAAGAGGAAAATATAAATAAGCTTGTAGATTCAGCGTTACTTGACGTTTACTTAAATAGTAGGTAACAAAGTTAGCTTAGGGAAAAAAGATTAATATATGTACATCAATAATATCTCTAATTATAATTAAGATAAAAGTATTCGTAGCATATGGGGGTATAACAACCAGTGAATAAAAAGGCAACAATTAAAATAGGGGCATTGTTTACAATTTTATTAATGGTATTTGCTTTTTATGGGTATAAGAGTTTAAATAGTTTTTTAGTCTGGAATGAACTCGGTGATGTACAGATGATTTCAAGCGATAAAGAGGTTGAAAATGGTATATACTTTGTAAAAGGAAAGGTATATTCTGAACATGTAACAGGGGATGAAACGCTACTTGCTGATGGGTATGCGGTAGTGAATCGAATTCAAAAGAAAAAAACGACATATTATACACAGACTTCTGCACCCAATCGCTCGTTATGGAGTAACGGCCAAGTAACAGCTTTTTATAATGAACCAATACATATTGGAAATAAAGAATTAAAATTAATAAATAAAGAAAATGTGTCTCTTGAAACGCCATTTATGGAATTAAATAGTCAGAATGTCATTTCAACAAGAATAAATGATATTCAGGCGAATACTACAAAGTTAGCAGATGGAAGAAAACGCTTTTATTCATTTAGAGCAGTAGAAAATAAAGAAAATGTAGTTGTACTTGGATTAGTAGAGGGAAAGGTAATAAAAGAGTTACCTAGTAGATACGGAAAATGTGTTTATATGGGAAATACTAAGGAGCAAATTATAGATAGCTTAAAGAATGGTAATAATAAAAATTGGATATATTTCGTTGTGCTTCTTATACTAACTAGTATTAGTGGATTTGTATTTTATATGTATGGGAAAGGAAAATGGACAAAAGATATTTTTGTTTTTACATTTTTCGGACGGAAGATAAATTAAAGAGGATGCATCTATCGGTGCATCCTCTTTAAACATTTATATGAGTTCTTTTCGTAAGGAAAGTTCTTCTTCATTCTCATATCCAGTAAATAAAATTTCTTCAATTTGTATATGATCAAAAAAAACATTGTAATCTTTTGAAAGGTTACCATAAGGGTAAAGGCAACCAACATAATCCCAAATTTTTTTTTCGTTAGATTGTTGTTGTTTTCTTCCATAAATCATAACCTTTTGTTCTAGTCCATAAATTGTAATAACAGTTCCAATTGGAAGGAATTCTTTTGTATTCTCCATGACATATCTCCCTTAGTATTTTTTACGAATTTCATATTTTTTATAAATAAATGCAATTACTTTATAAAGAATAAACCAAATGATAAGGAATAAAATTAATATAAAAGCTATATTTTTAATTTTTGAACCAATATCTAAATTAGATAAAAATGAAATAGAAATGATATTGATTATACAAATTAATGTTCCAAAACCGATAAAAATTTTTTTTATAGTCTCAAATGACATCGTGAAAGTACCCCTTTTTTACATTAATTGTGTTTATTTACGCCTAACTTAAATCCTAGTCCAAAAGGACCTACCCCTAGGCTTCCGTGTGCTTCTCCGCCGGAATTGCTTACTTTTCCTCCAGCTGCGATACCTAAACTACCGTAAGAGGCATCACCACCAACAGTGATTTCCCAGTTTCCCCATATAGGTATTTTAAATTCACCTTCTACTTTAGCTCCATCTATTTTTGCTGCTATTTCTCCTCCACCAGCACCAATTTCTGCTTTAGCTTCACCATGTAAAAATTCTGTACTTACACGCCCTTGCTCGCTATCATATGAAAAATCAATGAGGGATGCATCGGCAGAAGCTTCAAATTTTCCCTGTTCCACAGCTAATTTTGCTTCGCCACTTACCAATTTTTCATGAAGTGTACTTTCATCCGAAAACTTATATCCAGAATCTACTACAGCTCCTTTGGCTTCACCACCAATTTGCTCTCCTGCTAGGAGTTTAGAGGGTATTGAGTCAAAATTTTTGGGGATTTCTCCAGTTACTTCATATGTTAAGGTATCCCCATACAATCCACTTTCTATATAATCTTTACTAGTTTTTAATAGATTAGAACTCTCTTCAAATATATAACTTTCATCTGTATTCCTAAATTTTTCGGCAATTTGCGCAAGCTTTTTTTCAATATATTCTAGCTTGTCTACGTATGTATCAAGTATGCCTCTTGAAAGGTTGAAAGCTATAAAAAAGTTTTGCGATGATAATCCATACCAACTGTTATATAGCATATCAATATCTTTTTTAAGATTCTCATGTTTCATTTTTGCCTCTATGCCTGCATGGTGAAAATTTTTTGAAATTCTTTCAAGTTCTTCAGGCGGAACTTTAATTTCATTTAGTAACATGTTTAATCCTCCCTTAATAGAAAAATAATAACATAATCAATTTTCAGAATCTATATATTGTTATGATATTGATTTTTGAATAAAATAAGGATTCAATTAAGCTAGTTTCGTCTATCAATCGTCTGCTTTGTAACCAGCAAAATTAGCAGTTGAACTTCCGACTGAGATTAAATTTTGTTACAAGATCAAAATTATTCACTAATATACATCTTTATCTTGTTACATTAAGAATGTAACAAGAGGAAAATCTAATGAAACTACCGTTGTTCAGTCTAACATATTTTTTAAACTGAACATCACAGAGAAATTCAATTCACATGCTCAGTTTTATTTTGCTTCTCCGTTACAAATGATAATTTAGTATAGACGATGAACTGGTAGCATCTGTTTTTGAAACAAGACCAATTGGAGTAGCGCACTATTTTTATAGAATTGAATATACATTTTTCATTCTTCATTCTTGATTTAATATGTTTCTATTCATAAAAAACTCTCCATGTAAAAAGTTGTTTAAAAATGCAAGTCATTCCATTCAACAATCGGGCCATATCCTTGAATAATGGGTTAAACTAGTAGTTGACCTCGTATTTTATAGTCTGTTATATTTATACAAACACTAAAAGGATAGGTGAAGAAGTTCGGCATAGCAGAAGTTTGATTTTCGTGAACTTTGTTATGACTGGAAAAGAGTAAATAAATCAATTTGAAGCAAACTGAAATACGCATTTTTATGTGTTTATTCGGTATGCCCATTTGATTTTTTTACTCTACGGACTTGTTCTCTTTTTTAACCGCAGAGTAAAACTCTGCGGTTTTTTTGTGTTTAAAAATTTTTAGGAGGAAGTTTTTATGAATAATTTATTAAATCAATTGCAGGTACCTTCACGATTCGAACAAACTGATAATGTTTTTTGGCAAGATCCTTATATTGCTAAAAAATTATTAGAAGTTCATTTAAGCTCTGATACTGAAGGAGCTAGTAGGAGTTTTCAGTTTATTGATAAATCTATTGATTTTATCCAACAAATAGCTCCCAAAAAATCTTATCAAAAAGTACTAGACTTAGGTTGTGGACCAGGCCTTTATAGTGAGCGATTAGCTAGAAAAGGTTATACAGTAACAGGGATAGACTTCTCTGAAAACTCAATTCGTTATGCTAAAGAACAAGTGAAAAAGTTAGATTATAATATTGAATATCGCTATGAAAATTATTTGGAATTAAATGATTCAAATATGTATGACTTGGCCCTATTGATATATTGTGATTATGGTGCACTTGCGCCTGAAAATCGTAGTAAATTACTTTTCAACATTTGGAACAGTCTGAAGGATGGTGGAAAGTTGTTATTGGATGTTTTCTCTCAAAATAAATTTGATCAGTTCAAGGAAGAACAATATTGGAGTATGAATGAAAATGGTGGTTTCTGGTCAAAGGATTGCTATTTAGCTATCGGGAGAAATCTCAAATATCCTGATAGAGTAACATTAGAACAAACAACAGTGGTAACCGATGAAAAAATAGAAACTTACAACATTTGGTATCAATTCTTCACAAAAGAATTATTCATCAAAGAGGTAACTGCTGTAGGGTTTACTGTAAAAGAAATTTACGATGATGTTTCCGGTGAAACTGGCAACGGAGGAAGTCAAACTATAGCCTTATTGTTAGAAAAATAAGGTTAAATTGAAAAAAGAGAAAGAAATATATGTTATCACTTTTTTCAAAAAGCAATATTTTTTCTTTTCAACGAACGACAGCTTATTCTAGACGCCCAACATCTTTTCGTGCTTGGAGAGCATCTGCTCAAAGGAACTCATAAAAATATAAGAAAAGAAGACATCAATTAAGATGTCTTCTTTTGTTTGTACAATCCAAATGCGATAAGAAGGTATATATCCATATTGCTTTAAAACTAAGAAGAAAATAACGACTATCGACTCCTATTTTAGTATAACATGTAATAGTAAATATCTTTATGTAATATTACATATATATAGAATATATAATTTAAATCGTATATATTTTAGTTGTCTGTTATTTGTTTTAATTCATTTACTTATATTATTTTTTGAGTGCCTCAGTGATGGGGCTTTTTTTTATGGTGTGAAGGCAGAAACCCCTCAAGCTCAAGGAGGGGTTACATAACTAGGAAAAAGATTATCGGTGCTTAATGAGATGAAGATATGGATGTTGCATCTAGATTTCTTCTAAATGGATTAATATTTATTTTTAAACTGTTCCCCATAAATGATAAACCATACCGAAAACAAAAAATGCTAGTCCTATAAACAGAACGATTAAAGCAAGCATTCCATTTTTATTATGTTCCATACAATTAGCTCCTTTTTCATTTATTCACATACAAAAAAAGCCTTTAGTCGTAATTATGTCTAAAGGATCGGATTCTCATACTTTTTAGTTTACAAAGAAAAGACACCCACATAAGAGTGTCTCTTCCAATAGTTTGTTTAGCAGAAGCAAGAAGCTCCAACGATGATTAATAAAATGAATAACACAACTAATAGTGCAAATCCTCCAGAAAAACCGCAGCTTCCGCCGCAACTACCACCAAATCCCATAATAGTTCCTCCTTTAATAAGAGGGGAAAACAAAGGGTCACTCGTGTTTTTTAACGGATTCCATTTACTTTATGTTTTGAAGTATAAACATGAGCAGGTCCTTTTGAAAATAAAAAAAAGACACCTTAAGGTGCCTTTATATAATTAATATTCGCTAGCGTAAAATTCTTTTATTAGTTTTATTTCATTTGTATCCGGGTCAAACTTAAATATTTTAATTTGATTCGATTCGTCTTTATAAGCAAATGTATTATCGCCAACTTGGGTCATATTGCTAATGTTTAAGCTAGGATCACTACCATAATCAGTGATATCCACAGTTTTCTCACGATCCCAAAATGCAATGACAATGATCAAGATAATAAGGCAGACACGTATGAACCTAAGTTCTCTTGCTACAGGATGCTCCATATGATAGTCTCCTTTTTCATCTGATAGATTTTGTGTATAAAAGAGATGCTTCCTATGAGAATATAAATAAAAAAGACACTTCAAAGTGTCTTTTTTATTTGAGTTATGCGCATTGCTTAATAAGACGCTAGTTCCTCATGCTAAATATGAGTAACTATGTAGGGTAATTTCATTATAACATTTTAACCATTACTGGGTCTATATGGAATTTTATTAATAATTATGTTTGATTATTCGGAATGATACACGTAGTGAAAAATATATGTTACCTACAGTAATTGTAAAATAAAATGATGTATATAACTAGTCTTGTAATGAATTTTTACTATATTTAAGATTGAAATAGAAATGAAAAAAGTACAAAGAAGGAGCTGTAGCATATGGGCGCTTGGGGAACTGGATTATTTGATGATGACACGACTTGTGATGTGAAAGAGCAGTTTATTGAATATATAGAAGAAGGTAGCAGTGTAGAAGAAGCAACTAAGCTCATTTTAGAAGAGTATGTAGATGAGTTTGATATAGAGGAAGATTTAGAAGTAATGTCTTTAGTATATATTGGTCTTGCGGCAATACAATTGGAGAAAGGCTGTCTTCAAGAAGAAGTTCGCAGTAATGCGATTGCATTAATTGAACGAGGGGCTGACCTTGAGCTTTGGGAAGAAGCCGATACGGAAGATTATGAAGAGAGAAAGAGAGTTTTAGATGAATGTAAGCAACAGTTGATAAACTGTTAGTATACTTACAAAGAACAATGCTTTTTAAAAGTATTGTTCTTTGTAAAAAAATATTCAATAATTTATCATTGCAACCGCTTACTCTTTGTGTATAATAAAGGTAAGTTAATAAGTAAAAGGATTGTTACTGTTCGGCAGGCAAAACCTAAATTGATCTAGAGGCTACGGGTGTAGTGTGGCTTTTGGAATCAGTTTAGGTTTTTTTTATACCTTTTGTGACTTTAAGAAGAAGAAGGCGGAACAATATGAGAATCCATAAAATCTTAAATAACAATGTTGTTTGTACGATGAAGGATAATGAGACAGAAGTTGTACTGATGGGCAGAGGTTTGGGATTTCAGAAAAAAGTCGGCGATACGATTGATGAATCTAAGGTAGAAAAGACCTTTGTGCTAGAAACAAGAGAATTATCAGAGAAACTTGCTAGGTTGCTAACTGAAATTCCTGTAGAAAATTTAGAGATTACAGAGAGAATTATTCAGTTTGCTAAGACAGCTTTGCCGGGGACTTTAAGTGATTATATTTATCTTACATTAACGGATCACTTAAGTTTCGCCTTAACTCGGCATAAAGAAGGAATGGATCTTAAAAATACTTTGCTTTGGGAGATTAAGAGGTTCTATCAGAAAGAGTTTGAAATTGGTCTACAAGCTTTGAACATAATTGAAGAAGAGACTGGGCTTAGACTTTCTGAAGATGAAGCAGGTTCAATTGCCTTGCATTTCGTGAATGCGCAGCAAGGAGAGCCGGCGATGCAACAAACGGTAGCGATGACGAAAATCGTCCAAGATATTTTAAATGTTGTAAAGTACCACTATAAGATGAACTTAGATGAAAGTTCATTTAATTATAGCCGGTTTGTAACGCATTTACGATATTTTGCACAGCGTTTAATGCAGAAGGAATTGAACTCGGCTGAGGATGATTTTTTATACGAGCAAGTGAAAAGTAAGTATGAAGAGGCGTATTGTTGTACAGAAAAAATCGAAGCATACTTGCGAAAAGCACATAATAGTCATCTTTCAAAAGATGAAAAGGTGTACTTGACGTTGCACATTCATCGTGTAACGAAACGCAATGAATTATGTAATTGAATAAACGGGATTGTTACTGTTTGGCAGGCAAAACCTAAATTGACTTGTAATGGAGTGATTCGTATGTATCACGCCGTTATGGTTAGTTTAGGTTTTTTCTTTTATAAAAAATAATAAATGGGATGATTGTAGGGAGGGGAAATTACTATGAAGTATGAAAAATTGGCAAAAGACATACTGAAGAATGTTGGCGGAAGAGAAAATATACATAGCGTTGTACATTGTATCACTCGTTTACGATTTCAGTTAAAAGATGAGGAGAAAGCAAATACAGAAGTACTGAAAAGTATGGAAGATGTTGTGACTGTTATGAAAAGCGGCGGACAATATCAAGTTGTAATTGGTAACCATGTATCCGACGTGTATAAAGCGGTTATTGCTGCTGGAGGATTTCAGGAAGCTGAGGAAGAAAATACGAGTGAGAAGAAAAAGAGTAGTCTTATAGATATTCTTTCTAGCATTTTTACTCCTATTTTAGGGGTGCTAGCTGCAACAGGGATGATTAAGGGATTTAATGCTCTATTTGTAGCGTTAGGCTGGTTAAGTACACAGTCAGGAACGTATCAAATATTAAATGCAGTTGGCGATTCATTATTTTATTTCTTCCCGATTTTCCTTGGATATACAGCAAGTAAGAAATTCGGAGGATCACCATTCATCGGTATGGCAATTGGGGGAGCTTTAGTTTATCCGGCTTTATTAGGTTTAAAAGCAAGTGAGCCATTATATACGTTATTTGCAGGGACGATGTTTGAATCACCAATTCATATTACGTTTTTAGGCATACCAGTTATTTTAATGAACTATGCATCATCTGTTATTCCAATTATTCTTGCTGCTTATTTTGGAGCAAAAGTAGAACAGTCTTTAAAGAAAGTGATTCCGGATGTTGTGAAAACATTTTTATTACCATTCTTCACATTATTAATCGTTGTACCAGTTACATTTCTCGTTATTGGCCCAATTGCGACGTGGGCAGGGCAGTTTTTAGGACAGGCAACGCTTTGGGTTTATCATGCAAGCCCATTAGTAGCGGGTGCTTTACTCGGTGCTTTCTGGCAAGTACTTGTCATATTTGGCCTTCATTGGGGCGTCGTTCCGATTGGCTATAACAATTTAGCAGTAAACGGTGTTGATCCAATATTAGCACTTATATTTGCTGCCTCATTTGCTCAAATTGGTGCTGTGCTTGGCGTTTGGATGAAAACGAAAGATAAGAAATTAAAAACACTTAGCATTCCAGCTTTTATTTCAGGTATTTTCGGCGTTACAGAGCCGGCGATTTATGGCATTACACTTCCTCTTAAAAAGCCGTTTATTATGAGCTGTATTGCTGGAGGAATTGGCGGCGCAATACTTGGCGTATTTGGTACACAAGCTTATATGACAGGTGGCCTTGGTATATTTACGCTTCCGACATTTATTAGTCCGAAAGATGGGATTACAGCTGGATTTTGGGGAGCAATTATTTCGATGGTTGTTTCTTTAATAGTAGGTTTTATTCTAACTTACTTATTTGGTTTTACGAAAAAACAAACATCTACAGAAACAACTGAAACAATTGATAAAATCGCTGCATCAAACGATGATGAAGTAATCTTTAGTCCTTTCCATGGCGTCGTTATGCCGCTTCAAAACATTGACGATGCTGCATTTGCATCAGGTGCGCTAGGTGAAGGAGTTGCGATTGAGCCTTCAGAAGGAAAGTTGTTTTCACCAGTTTCAGGTACGATTTCTGCGCTGTTCCCGACGAATCATGCGGTAGGAATTACGGCGGATTCAGGTGCTGAAATTTTAATCCATATTGGAATGGATACTGTGAAATTAAACGGCGAATTTTTCTCTTCTCATATTGAACAAGGAGCAAGAGTAGAAAAAGGACAATTACTTATTGAGTTTCATATAGCTGAAATCCAAAAGGCGGGTTATATTGTGACAACACCAGTTGTTGTTACAAATTATGATAAATATAGCATCAAAAAAACGGAAATAGAAAAGATTCAAGCAGGAGATTCCTTACTAACGTTAGGAGTTAAATAGTAGTTACATTTCATACAGGTTCAAACGAAGAAAGGTATTCTTTAAAACTTATAATAGCTTTCCTCGTTCATTCTTATATAAAGGAGTTTTTCTATATGTCTAAAGTTAATTTTCCAAAAGGGTTTTTATGGGGTGGAGCGACTGCAGCCAATCAAGTTGAAGGCGCATATGTAGAAGACGGAAAAGGATTAACGACGGTTGATTTATTACCAACTGGTGAAAACCGCTGGGATATTATGAAAGGAAATATTCATTCCTTTACACCGGTAGAAGGAGAGTTTTATCCATCACATGAAGCAATTGATTTTTATCATCGTTATAAAGAAGATATTGCTCTATTTGCAGAAATGGGATTTAAAGCGTTACGTGTGTCTATTGCGTGGACGCGTATTTTCCCAAGTGGTGAAGATGAAAAGCCAAATGAAGCAGGATTACAGTTTTATGATAATTTGTTTGATGAACTGTTAAAGCACGGTATTGAACCAGTTGTTACGATGGCTCACTTCGATGTACCTGTTCATTTAGTAGAAAAGTATGGAAGCTGGAGAAGTAGAAAGCTTGTAAACTTCTTCGAGACGTACGCAAAAACGATTTTTAATAGATATAAAGATAAAGTGAAATATTGGATGACGTTTAATGAAATTAATATGCTTTTACATTTACCTTTCATGGGAGCAGGTCTAGCATTTAAAGAAGGTGATAATAAAAAACAAATTCAGTATCAAGCGGCGCATCATCAACTTGTCGCAAGTGCGTTAGCTGTAAAAGCGTGTCATGAAATCATTCCAGATGCAAAAATCGGTTGTATGCTTGCGGCAGGTGCGACGTATCCGTACACATGTAATCCAGATGATGTACTTCGTGCGATGGAACAAGACCGTGAATCATTCTTCTTCATTGATGTACAAGCAAGAGGAGCATATCCTGGATACGCAAAACGTTTCTTTAAAGATAATAATGTAACAATTGAGATGGAAAAAGAAGACGAGGAAATTTTAAAAGAGCATACAGTTGATTATATTGGCTTTAGCTACTATGCAAGCCGAGCAACAAGTACAGATCCAGAAGTATTAAAAAGTATAACGAGCGGGAATGTATTCGGTTCTGTTGAAAATCCATATCTTGAAAAATCAGAGTGGGGATGGACGATTGATCCGAAAGGCTTCCGTATTACAGCGAACCAACTTTACGATCGTTACCAAAAACCGTTATTTGTTGTTGAAAATGGTCTCGGTGCAATCGATCAATTAAATGGTGAAGACGAAGTGAATGATGAATACCGTATTGATTACCTAGAGAAGCATATGATTGAAATGTCAGAAGCAATCCAAGATGGAGTAGATATTATCGGATATACAAGCTGGGGCCCAATTGACCTTGTAAGTGCTTCGACTGGAGAAATGAAAAAACGTTACGGATATATATACGTTGATAAAGATAATGAAGGAAAAGGTTCATTAAAAAGATCGAAGAAGAAAAGCTTCGATTGGTATAAAGAAGTAATTAAGACGAATGGTAAGAGTTTGGAGTCTTAAGTATGAAAAGGAGACATCTTAATCGATGTCTTCTTTTTTCATTGTGAATAAAATACGGAGCGATATTTCCCTTTACACAAACATAAAGGTATAATATAGTTTAGTTAAGTGAACTAAACTATTAAAAACGAAATAACAGCATGGAGGAAGAACGCTATGACTAAATCATATAAAGAAGTAATTAATGAAATGAATCGAGCCTACACGGAACTTTACATTTTACTATTTCAAGATTTAAAGGATGAGTTTGGTCTTACTGGGCAGCAAGAGAGCATGTTATTTCATATTAATTTAAATGAAAACACGACAGCGAATAACATTGCGAGTACTTTTAATATAACGAAAAGTGCGGTGAGCCAAGTTTTATCGAAATTGGAAAAGCAACAGATGATTTCAAAACAAGTTAATCCGAATAATAAAAGGGAGTATTTCCTTACGATCGGTCCAAATGGTAGTAAATATATCGAAAGATTGTCTGAGTTAGATGATGTATTGATTGAGAAATATTTCTCGAAAATTGATATCGGAGCTTTGCAGCAAATGACTGATACGTTAACGAAAATAAATAAAGTGATATTGGAAGAAAAACAGAAGGAACTTGAGTCTAATGAGTAAGAAGCAAGTTGAAGCAATTAGTAGAAAGGAGGAGAAGCGTGTGATGAGTTACATACCAAATATGATTACGATAGCAAATTTTGTGTGTGGGCTGTTGGCTATTCACGCTGTTTTCGTTCACGATATGTATGGTGCAGTTATGTTCATTATTACAGGTATGGTATTTGATCTGTTTGATGGTATGGTCGCTCGGAAACTAGATGCTGTTTCGGAAATAGGCGGAGAGTTAGACTCATTTGCGGATTTAGTGACCTTCGGTGTGGCACCGTCTATTCTTGCATATAGTGTCGCTTTAAAAGATTTGCAGTTTATTGGGATGATAGGTGCCCTTGCGTATAGTATTTGCGGAATGCTGCGGCTTGCGAGATTTAATACAGTACAAAGCAAACTCCCAACATTCATCGGAATGCCCATTCCATTTGCGGCAATGTGTCTCCTCATTTTATGCCTCCTAAATAATCCAGTTTCCGTGGCATTTGGCACATGCGTACTCGCTTATTTAATGGTGAGCAAAATCAAATTCCCCCATTTTAAAAAGGATATATCGGAAAGCTTGAAGTCCGAAAGATGGGATTAATAGGAAAGATAAGGAGCATAACATGATTCGCATCGCATTAAGATCATTCAACATACAAATATATTGTTTACTAGGCGTGATGTTACTAGGATGGTTGGTGACACCTTTTCGAGCCCAGTTTGTAGGGATAAGCATCGGCCTTTTAGTGAGTATGTACTGCGCCTGGATTTTAGGAAGGCGTATCGAAAAGTTCGGAAACAGCATTGTAAAAAAAGAAAAAGCACCGATGCTCGGCATGATGAATCGATTTGCAGCGGCCATACTCGGCGCGATTATTATGTATGAAATTGAACACCGTGAGTACATGTGGACATTTGCAGCTGGAATTATGGGTGGGTATTTCTTGATTATTATTAATTTGGGCTATTACAGTATGAGGGATGAGAAGAAATAAAGTGCTGTGTAAATAACTAATTTGGATGATTTGAATGTAAAAGCCTCAAAACTTTCTTTTCTAGAGAGCTTTTTATTACAAAGAAAAGACACCCATATAAGAGTGTCTTTTCCGATAGTTTTTTAGCAGAAGCAAGAAGCTCCAACAATGATCAATAAAATAAACAATACAACTAGTAAAGCAAAGCCGCCGCCACAACCACTACTACAACTACCACCAAATCCCATAATAGTTCCTCCTTTAATAAGAGGGGAAAACAAGGGGTCACTCATGTATTTTAATGGATTCAACTTACTTTATGTTTTTTACACAATAATTGAGCAGGTCCTTTTGAAAATAAAGAAAAGACACCCTAAGGTGCCTTCCTCCGACTTGAACCATCTTAATTTTAATAATATTGGACTCCCGTCCGAATATTATTTTACCATGTTAAGTTGTTTTTGAAAATGTTCCATATCGATAATTGCAATACACGTTTTAGTTTTGGAATTATGTATCTGTCTAAACGTTGAAATTAATAAAGGAACGATATACGTGAGGCTATTTATGAGTGATTACAATCATACGATTAAAAAGAACCCCATATATGATAAACCATTCCACTAACAAAAAACACTAATCCTAAAAACAAAACAATTAAAGCAAGTACTCCATTTTGATTATGTTCCATAAAATTAGCTCCTTTTAGAATTATTTTTATATACAAAAAAGCCTTTAGTCGTAA